>NZ_JBITDJ010000008.1:0-235998 GCF_044454085.1 Streptomyces sp. NPDC051569 | reverse complement strand
GCCCGGCCGCCCCCCTCCGCGCCCCCCCCCCCGGCCGGCGCCGCCCGCCCCCCCTCAGCCTGGTGGGGGGGGGGGGGCGCGGCCCCCCCCCCCGCCCCCCCCCCCCCCCCCCACCAAACGACATCGCCCAGGGTTGTCCTCAGCTTTCCTCCTCACGGGTGCTTTTTCCGCCCGCCGCCACGGGCCCCGCACACCACGGACCCCGCGCGGCTGTACTCGACCCGTCACAGGCCTGATGCGGCACACTGGACGTTTGGCCATTGGCCCGGCCGTGCTCGCGCGCGGCAGCCCAGGGCAACGGCAGGCAGAGCGAAAGGGCCGAGGCGCGTGAATGGACCTCTCATCGTCCAGAGTGACAAGACATTGCTGCTCGAAGTCGATCACGAGCAGGCCGACGCCTGCCGCCGCGCCATCGCTCCGTTCGCCGAGCTGGAGCGCGCCCCCGAGCACATCCACACCTACCGGCTGACCCCGCTCGGCCTGTGGAACGCGCGTGCCGCCGGGCACGACGCCGAGCAGGTGGTCGACGCGCTCGTGGAGTTCTCCCGGTACCCCGTACCGCACGCCCTCCTCGTCGATGTCGCCGAGACGATGGACCGGTACGGCCGGCTCACCCTCTCCAAGCACCCCACCCACGGCCTCGTCCTGACGTCCACCGACCGTCCGGTGCTGGAGGAGATCCTCCGTTCCAAGAAGGTCCAGCCCCTGGTCGGGGCCCGGATCGACCCGGACACGGTCGTCGTGCACCCGTCCGAGCGCGGCCAGATCAAGCAGACGCTCCTCAAACTGGGCTGGCCGGCCGAGGACCTCGCCGGTTACGTCGACGGCGAGGCGCACGCCATCGAGCTGGACGAGAGCGGCTGGTCGCTGCGCCCGTACCAGAAGCAGGCCGTCGAGGGCTTCTGGCACGGCGGCTCCGGTGTGGTCGTGCTGCCCTGTGGGGCCGGAAAGACGCTGGTCGGCGCGGGTGCGATGGCGCAGGCGAAGGCCACCACGCTGATCCTGGTGACCAACACGGTCTCCGCCCGCCAGTGGAAGCACGAGCTGGTGAAGCGCACGTCGCTGACCGAGGAGGAGATCGGCGAGTACAGCGGTACGAGGAAGGAGATCCGGCCGGTCACCATCGCCACGTACCAGGTGCTGACAACCCGCCGTAAGGGCGTCTATCCGCACCTGGAGCTGTTCGACTCCCGCGACTGGGGGCTGATCCTCTACGACGAGGTGCACCTGCTGCCCGCGCCCGTCTTCAAGTTCACCGCGGACCTCCAGGCGCGGCGCCGGCTCGGGCTGACCGCGACGCTCGTCCGCGAGGACGGCCGTGAGTCCGACGTCTTCTCGCTCATCGGTCCGAAGCGGTTCGACGCGCCGTGGAAGGAGATCGAGGCGCAGGGCTACATCGCCCCGGCGGACTGTGTCGAGGTACGGGTGAATCTCACCGACAGCGAGCGGCTGGCGTACGCGACCGCCGAGGCGGAGGAGAAGTACCGCTTCTGCGCGACGACGGCGACCAAGCGGAAGGTGACGGAGGCGCTGGTGCGCAAGCACCAGGGTGAGCAGACCCTCGTCATCGGCCAGTACATCGACCAGCTCGACGAGCTGGGCGAGCACCTGGGCGCCCCGGTGATCAAGGGCGAGACGAGCAACGCGCAGCGCGAGAAGCTCTTCGACGCGTTCCGGCAGGGCGAGATCTCGGTGCTGGTGGTGTCGAAGGTCGCGAACTTCTCGATCGACCTGCCCGAGGCGACGGTCGCGATCCAGGTCTCCGGCACGTTCGGTTCCCGCCAGGAGGAGGCGCAGCGTCTGGGCCGCGTCCTGCGCCCGAAGGCGGACGGCCACGAGGCCCGTTTCTACTCGGTCGTCGCGCGCGACACGATCGACCAGGACTTCGCGGCGCACCGGCAGCGCTTCCTGGCGGAGCAGGGTTACGCGTACCGGATCGTGGACGCGGACGAGCTGCTGACGGACAACTGACGCGGACCCGGGGCCGGGGCCGGGCGGGAGGGTGACGTCCGGCCCGGTGGGGGCCGGGGCTCGGAGCGCCGGCCTGGTCCGGGTCAGCGGCGCTTGACGCTCGTGGTCCCGGTCAGCGGCTTGACGTTCGTGGTCCGGGTCAGTGGCGCTTGACGCTCGTGGTCCCGGTCAGCGGCTTGACGTTCGTGGTCCGGGTCAGCGGCGCTTGACGCTCGCCTCTTCGGAGTACTCCCCGAGCACGAACACGTTGAACGCGGTGCTCACGAAGACCTTGACCGCGCGCACGGCGTTGCCGACGTGGTGGGCGGGGTGGAGGGCGGCGCCCGTGGCGGTCGCGCCGGGTACTGGCGGCGCCTGCGGGGTGTGGGGTGGGTTGAAGGTCGCAGTGCTCATACATCCATGATGGATTCACCCGAATGTTCGCACATCGGTCTGGAGACCGAACCTCGCGCCGATCCCGTGCATCTTCCGGCGCCGCGCCACTCCCCCCGGGGGACGGACGCGGAAAACGCGTTCGCCCGGCCGTCACCGGCTGACTAGAATCGCCCACCTTGCCCGCCTCCCTAGCGGAGCGCCGCCGTCCGGACGGAAACCGGACGACTGCCTGACGTCGATCTGCCGTTGATCTGACGTGATCCACGCCGGCCTGATGCCGCAGCCGTCGTCCGACCGACAGGTCCGACCGACCGGTTCGCGGTGCGGCGGCCCGCGTACACAGCCCGGAGGCAACACCGTGCCCGCGCACGAACCTGAGTCCGCCATCCGCACCACCGACCCCACCGATCCCCCCACCGGCCCCCTCGCGCGCGAACGCGCCCACCTGCACGCCTCCCGCGCCGCGCTCCGCACCATGCGCGAGGACGTCCAGGCGCTCGACATCCGCGACGTCACCGCGAACTGGGTCAACGCCGCCGTGCTGGAGGCCCAGATCGAGGAGCGCGTCAAAGCCCTCGCGGACCTCTCGCACACCCCGCTCTTCTTCGGCCGCCTCGACTATCTGCACGTCGTGGGTGCCGAGGAGGCGGAGGGCGCCGAGGGCGAGCGCTTCTACATCGGCCGGCGCCATGTCCACGACGCCGGCGGCGACCCCATGGTCATCGACTGGCGCGCACCCGTCTCGCAGCCGTTCTACCGGGCCTCCAAGACCGATCCGCTGGACGTCGGGCTGCGCCGCCGCTTCGGCTACACGGGCGGTGACCTCACCGCGTACGAGGACGAGCACCTCTCCGACCCGGCCGAGACCGCGCAGGCCAGCAAGCTGCTCCAGAGCGAGATCGAACGGCCCCGCGTCGGCCCCATGCGGGACATCGTCGCCACGATCCAGCCGGAGCAGGACGAGATCGTACGGAGCGGGCTCGGCGGCACGGTCTGCGTCCAGGGCGGCCCCGGCACCGGGAAGACAGCCGTCGGCCTGCACCGGGTCGCGTACCTGCTGTACGCGCACCGCGAGCGGCTCGCCCGCACCGGCACGCTGGTCATCGGGCCGAACGCGTCCTTCCTCCACTACATCGAGCAGGTCCTCCCCGCGCTGGGCGAGCTGGAGGTCAGGCAGGCCACGGTGGACGACCTGGTCACGTCGGGGCCGGGGGCGGTGGACGTACGCGGCACGGACCCGGCGGACACCGCCGTCCTCAAGGGCGACGCCCGCATGGCCGAGGTCCTGCGGCGCGCTGTCCGCTCCCATGTGCGGCGGCCGGCCGAGGGGATCGTGGTCGTGCGGGGCTCGCGGCGGTGGCGGGTGGCCGCGTACGAACTCGACGAGATCATCGAGCAGCTGCTCGACCGCGACATCCGCTACGGCGCCGCTCACGAGGCCCTTCCGCAGCGGATCGCGCACGCCGTCCTCGTACAGATGGAACGGGCGGGCGAGGCGCCGGACGACCGGGTGCAGGACGCGGTCGCGCGCAACGCGGCCGTGAAGGCGGCGGTGAAGGAGCTCTGGCCGGCGGTCGATCCGGCGAAGCTGGTGCTGCGGCTGTTGTCCGACGCGGAGTTCCTCGCCGCGCACGCGGAGGGCCTCTTCACGCCCGGCGAGCAGGAGACCATCCTGTGGGCGAAGCCGGCGCGCGGCGTGAAGTCCGCGAAGTGGTCGGCGGCGGACGCGGTGCTGATCGACGAGGCGCGCGACCTCGTCGCCCGCACGCACTCGCTCGGGCATGTGGTGCTCGACGAGGCGCAGGACCTGTCCCCGATGCAGTACCGCGCGGTGGGCCGCCGCTGCTCGACCGGCTCGGCGACGGTCCTGGGCGACCTGGCGCAGGGCACGACGCCGTGGGCGACGGCGAGCTGGGCGGAGGCGCTGCGGCACCTGGGCAAGACGGACGCGGTGGTGGAGGAACTGACGGCGGGCTTCCGCGTGCCGCGTGAGGTGATCGCGTACGCGTCCCGGCTACTCCCGGCGATCTCGCCGGGGCTGGCGGAGGTGGAGTCGGTACGGGAATCGCCGGGCTCCCTGGAGGTACGGGAGGTCACCGAACTGACCCACGCGGTCATCGCGGCCTGCGAGGAGTCGCTCACGCACGAGGGCTCGATCGGCCTGATCGCGGCGGACGCCCGTATCCCGGAACTGGCCGGGGCCCTGACGGCGGCGGGGATGCCGTACCTGTCCCCGGGCCAGGAGACGACGGCGGCGTCACGTCTGACACTGGTCCCCGCGTCGCTGGCGAAGGGCCTGGAGTACGACTACGTGGTCCTGGACGAGCCCGCGGCGGTGGTGGCGGCCGAGCCGGACGAACGCACGGGCCTGCGGCGGCTGTACGTGGCACTGACCCGAGCGGTCTCCGGCCTGACGGTGCTCCACACGGAACCGCTGCCGGAGGCGCTGGGGGCGTAGGGGCGGCAGTCCTTCGCCCGGATGCCGACCAGGGAGAACTGCGTATCTCGCCGTAGGTGCTCTTCGCGGTGTGGAGAAGGCGGCGGAACGGCCGATCCGCCGCCTGGCCGTCATACTCCCCTGCGCGGACCGCAGGAATCACGACCTGAAAGTCGTAAGGCACCCCTCTGGAGGTAGGCCGTGTTCAACAGCGTACGTACCGTGATGACCTTCGCCGTGAACCCCGAGGCGTCAGCCCGGTGGTGGGGTGAACTCCTGGACGTCCCCGTGAAGCTCGACGTCAGCGGCACCGGAGCCGTCTACGCCTGGGTGGAGGCGGGCGGGGTGGAGCTCGGCTTCCATCCGGTGGACGACGACCGCAACCCCCGGGGCGGCAGCCCGGTCGTGTACTGGGGGGTGGACGATGTCGACCAGGTCCGGGAGCGGCTGCTGGCGGCCGGCTGCGAGCATCACCGTGGTCCGCTGGCGGTCGAGCCGGGCAGGCGCATCGCCCAGCTGCGCGACCCGTTCGGGACCATCGTCGGTATCGAGGGCCCGTAGAAGACGTGCGAACGCCCGCTGTCCCCGTCCAAGCCGCGCTCGGACGGGGACAGCGGGCGTCGTGCGTTCACCGGTCCAGGCCGTGCAGGCTCTCCAGGCCGGTGGCCGCGGCGTACGCGCGCAGGGCGGCCTTCAGAGAGGCGGCCGTCCAGCTCGCGCCCCGGGCCGCGGTGGCCTCCAGGTACAGGTCCAGCACCCGGGCCGGGCTGAGCTCGTGTCCAGCCTGCCGCAGGACGGTGGGCAGGGTGACCAGGTCGATCAGCCCGGTCACGTCCGGGCGCACGCTCTCCACGTCGAGCAGCACCACCTGGCCGTCGGCCCGCTGCCGCAGGTGCTCGGGCTTGAGGTCGAGGTGGCCCAGCGGCACCAGGGTGGGACCGTAGGCGTCCTGGTGCGCGGCAAGCACCTCGCCGTACGCCGCAGGGTTGGTGATCCAGGCAGGGGCCGGGGCGCCGTGCAGGGCGACGAGCGAGAAATCGGCCATCGCCTCGGCGACGTAGTCGGACAGCCGCAGCGAGGCCGTGTGAACGGCGGCGACGCTCTCGGCCAGCACGGCGGGCATCCCGGTCCTGGTCCAGTCGACTGGCTCGGGCAGGTACTCCAGCAGCAGAGACAGCGAGGACTCGCCCTCCGCGTACAGCAGGGTGACCGGGGCGGTGTCCGCCAGCAGCGCGTACGCCAGGGTCTCCCCCGCGTACGCGGCCGCATCGGCATGGAGCTTGAGAACCAGCGAGCCTTCTGCCCGGTGCACCGCGAACACCGCGGCGGTGTACCGGGCGCTGACCACGCTCACCCTGCCGAGCACGCCCGGGTGGTCGTCGGCGAGGGCCTGGCGGGCCCGCGCGAGAAGGGCAGCCGGGTCGGCGGGCATCGGGGTGGCCAGCCACCCGGCGGGGCGGACACGTGCCAGACCTGTAAGCGCCTCGGCGGCGGTGGCCGGCGCGGTGATCACCGGGCGCCCGCCGGGGCGGTGATGCCGACGGCCAGGCCGGCGTAGGAGAGGGCGGCGAGGTCGGGGCGCTGGTGCTCACCGTAGACACCGAAGAAGGCGTAGACGAGGCTGTCCAGCGGGCGGCCGATGTGCCAGCACTCCATCGCGCCGCCGACCACGTCCCAGACCTGCAGGCGGCCCTGGAGCAAGGCGACGTAGTCCTGGAAGAACATCTCGGCGCCGAACGGGTAGACGGCCATCGCTTCCTCGCGGCCGACCGCCTCGACCTGGACGAAGTCGGCGAGGGTAACGTCCCAGGCGAACTGCAGGAGCTCGCCGCCGGGGCCGTCCTTGAGCCGCAGCACCGCACGGTGCGGGCCAAGCGGGCCGGACAGGTACTCGTGGATGCTGCACGCCAGCACACCGGTGCCGGTGGCCAGCAGCTCGCGGCCCAGGCGCGGAAGCTCCGCCTTCACGACCGCGAAGGCCTGGTCCTGGTCGGCGAGCTCGTCGGCGAGCGGGGAGAGTTGGACGTCCCAGGGTCGGCGAGGAACGTCGCGTGCGAGACCAGGGACTCGTACTCGAACTGCTCGTCAATCCGCACCCAGCTGACCTGGTCGGACGTCACCTTCTCCGCCGGTGACTCAGGGACCATCAGTCGCTCCCCCGGGCGCGGCCCGTGGACGTGGAAGAGGTTCTGCAGGCCGTTGGCGGCCGCCGCCATCGCCGGGTGGTCGGAGTACAGGAAGGGGCCGTGCCGTGAGGCGGGCGGCAAGAAGCCGTTGCCGCACAGCGCCACGTCCTTGATGCCGTCGAGCGGGGCGAGGACGTCGAGCAGCAGCTGGTTGAGAACGCTCAGGCCGGTCTTGTGGCGGGTACCGTCCGTGCCGGGCAGGAGGTTGACCGAGGAGGCGGGCATGCCGGGCGGCACGATCTGGGAGTTGTTCGAGACCACGGCCATCCGCGGCCCAGGCTGGGCACCCTCGGCAACCTGCTGCAGGTAGAGGTCCGAGGGGTCGGCGTCCACAGCGATGAACACGGCCGGTCCGTCGCCGACCTGGAGGCAGGGCTGGACGACGCGGTCCTCCCAGAAGAGCGTCCGGGCGCCGGCCGGGTAGAGGGTGACACGCAGGTCGCCCAGCTCGATCGGCTGAGTGTGGTCGATCCGGCGCACGGTGAACCCGAGCTTCGCGATCGCCTCTTCGACCGGGGCGGGCAGCAGCGGCCCGGTGTAGACGGGCATCTGCCGGTCCAGCAGGTCCAGGGAGGGCAGGTGGAAGTGGTCCAGGTGCTCGTGGGTGAGCACCACGGCGTCGGGCCGCGGCATCAGGTTGGGGTCGATGGCGCGCGGCGGCCACACCCGGCACTCGGCCCGGCCGGGCAGGCCGAACGTCGGTTTGAGGACGGGGTCGATCAGGACGCGGTGTCCTCCGCCCTGGACCAGCCAGGTCTGGTGACCTAGGAACGTCAACTCCAAGCAGCTGTTCACGGGTTGCTCCTTCTGTTCGGAACCGGTGGAGAGCTGGGGAGGGTGGGACGGCCCAGCCGTCCCACCCTCCTGGAGTTCACTCAGTGGTGGTAGGTGTGCGGGGCCGCCGCCAGCGCGCCGGCGCCAACCAGCCGGCTGACCTTTGCCTGGAGCGCGGCGACCTTCTTCGGGTCAAGGGTGACCGGGGCCTTCGTTGGGGTGGTGGTCTTCATGGCGTACTCCTCCTTCGCGAGGGTGTGTCAGGGACTCGGCCGGGCGGGCCGGTCCGGTACTTCACAGTTCACCGCCGGGCGCCGCCGGGGTCGAGGCCGGATCACCGGACGCTTCACCGGACGCCGTGACAGGTAGGTACCTTCCCCTCGCTGACAGTGGGCGCGTCCGGCTACCTTGGCATCCTGGAATTGGGGGTGACCATGCCCGAACACGCCGTAGCCAACTGGCGGTTCGTCGCTGCCCGCGTCGAGCGCGGCTGGCACACTCAGGAGGACTTCGCCGCCGCATACGACAACAAGGCCCGCGAGCTGCGCGAGCAGGCCAGGATCTCGGTGCGGCAGGTCCGACGCTGGGAGTCGGGCGAGTCGACCTGGCCCAACCGGGACGCCCGGCGCGTACTGGAGGCGATGTGCGACTGCCACCTGGAGGACCTCGGATTCGTCCGCCCCGCCCGCCCCACGGGCCGGCGCGCGGATGGGCCTGGACGACAGCTGGAGGAGTGCGACGTGCGCCGACGGACGTTCATGGGCTTGGTGGGCATGGCGCCGGTGCTCGACCTGGAAGCCCTGGACCACCTCACCGTCGCCGCCCGCAGCGCTTGGCGCTACGGCGACCGCGAACTCCTCGGCCACCTGCGGAGCACACTGGACGAGGCCGCCCGCACCGACGGGCTGATCGGCCCGCACGAGGCGCTGCCCACAGTGCTGGGCATCCTGGCCGCGATCAACTCGGCCGCCCGCACCGCCGACGATGAGATCCGGCGGGAGCTGCTGGCCCTCGGCTCCTGCGGCGCCGAGCTTGCCGCCTGGCTCCACCGGGACGCCGGCGCCCCCGCCCAGGCCGTCGCGTACTGGCACCACCAGGCAAAGGAGTGGGCGACGGTGACCGGCGACGGCGCCATGCACGCTTACGTCCTCCTCCGTCAGGCCCAGGCCACCGAGCGCACCGAGGCGGCCCGGATGCTCGATCTCGCCCGTGCCGCCACGACCGGCCCCTGGACGCTGCCACCGAGGCCGCGCGCGGAAGCGTTCCAGCAGCAGGCCCGGGCGCTCGCCCTGACCGGCGCTTGTGTCGAGGAGGTGGCCCGCGCGCTTGACCGGGCGCACGCCGCCCTCGGACAGGCAGCCCCGGCGGCCGGGCAGGCCACCTGCACCGGACCGCTCGGGGACGGCTACACCGACGAGCGGCTGATGGTCCAGAGCGCGATCTGCTACCGCGAGGCCGGCCAGAGCAATCGGGCCGTCGACCTGTTCCGCCAGCACCTGGCCACCGGAGCCTTCGCACCGCGCGACCGTGCGTTCTTCACCGCCCAGTACTCCGGCGCCCTGGTCGCGGCCGGTGAACCAGACGAGGCAGCCAACGCCGCACTGGAGTCCCTGGCGCTCGCCGCCGGGGCCCGCTTCGGGCAGGCCCTCGCAGAGCTCCACCGCACCGCCGACGACCTCGCGTCGCATGCCCGACGTCCGGCCGTACGCGAGTTCCGTCAGCGGCTGGGCGAGCTGACGGTGGCTTAGCCGGCCAGGAAGGCGCTCACCTTCCCGATCACCTCGCGCTGCCATGCCTGCGACTGCGGGTCCAGGTAACTCGGATCGTCATGGACGGCGAAGCCATGCTGGGCACCGTCCAACTCCACCAGCTCCACCGGCCCGCCGAACATCGGCTTGTGCCGGCGGGAGGACGCGATCGGCACAAAGGTGTCCGCGGTGCCGTGCACCATCAGCACCGACGCCCGCACCGCGGCCAGAATCGCCGGGGTGTCCAGGTAGAAGAGCTCGTTCAGCAGGGCTCGGTTCACCTCGAACGGCGACTTCTCGGTGAAGCCATGCTCGTCCAGCCGGGCCGCCATGTCTCCGGACAGGTAGTCGTCCGACCATCCAGGCCGGGAGGTGACGTACCGCTCCTTGTAGTCCAGCCGCGGGTTGAGCAGCACCAGTTTCCCGACATCGGCGGGCCGGTGGGCGGCGTGCAGCGCGGCGGCCCCGCCGGAGAACGAGGCGGCGATCACATGCGTCGGTCCCGGCCAGCCGGTGTACGCGCGCAGGTGGTCGCCGGCGGCGCGGATGTCATTGGTCACCGCGGCGATCGTCAGCTCCGACTCACTTCCGCCGCTGGCCCCATGGGCCCGCAGATCGAACCGCAGACTGGTCACCCCCGAGGCGGCCAGCCCGGCGGCCAGGCGCGCGAAGAAGCCGCCCTCTTCCCGGGTCACCCCCGACCCGTGGACCAGGACCGCCATCCCGGCCGGAATCTCCGCCAGGGAGATCGTGCCGAACAACGCGGTGCCGTCAAGGGACTGAAACGCCGTCTCGTGAGTGACCACAAGCAGATCGTAGCTATTCGGCCGAGCATCCGGGCCCGCTCGTCGGTTCCTTACCGACGGCTCCATCGAGGCGATCCGCAATCGTCTGTGAACTCTTGTCGGCGCCGACACCGCCGACCGGTACTTCCGGGTGCGGTGGGGCGAGTCCTCCCGCTGCGCCTAGAGGGCTTGTGCCTGCGTGGAGACCACCGCATCGGCCACGTCCGAGGACCGCTACGACTGCGCAGCGGACCTGGCTTCTCTCACGACCGCCGCACTGCACACCGCGCTCGCCTGCCGGGCACTTCGCGGCAACCGAACACCGAAACGTACCGGCCGCAGCCGCCTTGGTGGATGCCGACATCCTTCGACCGCCTTACCCGCACTGACAGCCGCATCGATCGCGCCGGTCCTGGACCGGGTGCTCGATGCGGCCCTACGTACTCTCGCACCGCGCCGATCCCCAAGGCCCCCGCGCTGAGGTGCATCGATATCGCCCAGGAGCAATGCACCGACGAATGACCGGGAATGTCGGATGGAAGCCCCGGGGCAAGGCTCTCCCGGAGCACAGGGTCTATTCGTCGTCGTTCAGGGGGCGAACGGCAGCGGCAAGAGCGCCACCGTCCACCACCTCTTACAGGCGCTGCACCGGCAAGGCCGCGCCGTCCGTACCACCGACCGGGGCCCAACCGCAAGGAGGCCGTCCGCCGACCTGGTCCACGCGGTGAAAGCGCGCGTAGCTGCCGGAGGCGCGCAGCGGGCGGAGCCGGCTCGGCACCCCGGTCCGGGAAGGGCCGGGCCGGGAACAGGCGCCGCTCAGGCGTCGAGCGCCTCGCGCCAGGCACGTACCGCCGTCGCCGACACCGGCTCGCCCCAGCCCCCCGGCCGGGCCGCGCCGCCGATGTGGAACGCGTCGATCCCGCCTGCCCGCAGCGCCGCCACGTGGTCGAGCCGCAGCCCGCCGCCGACCAGGATGCGCTGGCCGTAGCCCGGCTCGCCGCGCTCCGTGGCCGCCGCTTCGGCGAGCAGCGTCGGCAGGCCCTCGTCCACGCCCGCCGGCGAGCCCGCCGTGAGGTACGTGTCCAGGCCCGGCAGCTCCGCCAGCTGCTTGCGCAGGGCGTCGCGGTCGGCCGCGCGGTCGATCGCGCGGTGGAACGTCCACCGGCAGCCTTCGACCTCCGCGATCAGCCGTTCGACCGTCACCAGGTCTGGTGTCCCGTCCGCGTCGAGGAAACCGAGGACGAATTCCTCCGCTCCCACCGCCCGCAGCCCGCGTGCCGTCTCCACGAGTGCGTCCACGTCGGCCGCGGAGCCCGCCGAGAAGCCGTCGGAGAGCCGCAGCATCACCCGCAGCGGGATGTCGACGGCGGCGCGGATCTCCGCGAAGGTCTCGCGGGGCGGGGTCAGCCCGTCCGCTGCCATGTCGGTGACGAGTTCGAGGCGGTCCGCGCCTCCGCTCCGGGCGGCGACCGCGTCCTGCGCGTCGAGAGCGATCACCTCCAGGACTGCACGCTTGCTCATGGGGACCCCATTCGTATCGGTGGAGGATCGGTGGGTGGAGGGACAGTGGAGGGACAACTGGCCGGTTATAGGTCTAGTCCAATGTCCCAGCCTACGGGGCGTTCACGCCTTTACGCATCAGCACATCCACACCGCGCCGGCCCTCCCGCCACCGATCTCGCCCACCGGCTCCACCGAGGACGCCACCCAGGACTCCCTCTCGGGGAAATATACCCCCCTGGGGTATTGAATCGAATAGGGGTGGGGGGTATACATGGAGGCAGGTGGGCACCCCTGAGGGGCAGGATGGAGCCATCGGTCGATGACAAGGAGCCGTCAGCCATGAGCGTGACCCGGACCACCGGCGCACCCGCCGAAGTCGAGCTCACCATCGGCGGCATGACCTGCGCCTCCTGCGCGGCCCGCGTCGAGAAGAAGCTCAACCGCATGGACGGCGTCGCGGCCACCGTGAACTACGCCACCGAGAAGGCCAAGGTCGCCTTCGGCGAGGGCGTCGCGGTCCAGGATCTGATCGCCACCGTCGAAGCCACCGGCTACACCGCCCAGGAGCCCGCCCCCGTACGCGGGCCGGACGCGGCGTCGGACGCGGTGGACCCGGCGGACGCGGCGGACGCCGCCAAGGACGCCGAGCTGCGGCCCCTGCGTCGGCGGCTCGCCACCGCCGTCGTCCTCTCCGTCCCGGTCGTCGCGATGGCGATGATCCCGGCCCTCCAGTTCACCTACTGGCAGTGGCTCTCCCTCGCCCTCGCCGCCCCCGTCGTCGGCTACGCCGGCTGGCCCTTCCACCGCGCCGCCTGGACCAATCTCCGGCACGGCGCCGCGACGATGGACACGCTCGTCTCGGTGGGCACGGCGGCCGCGTTCCTCTGGTCGCTCTGGGCGCTGTTCTTCGGTACGGCGGGCATGGCCGGGATGACCCATCCCTTCGAGCTGACCATCAGCCGGAGCGACGGCGCCGGGAACATCTACCTCGAAGCCGCCGCCGGTGTCACCGCGTTCATCCTGGCGGGCCGCTACTTCGAGGCGCGCGCCAAGCGCAAGGCGGGCGCCGCCCTCCGGGCGCTGCTCCGGCTGGGCGCGAAGGAGGTCACCGTGCTGCGCGACGGGCGGGAAGTCGTCGTGCCCACCGGAGAGCTGCGGGTCGGCGACCGCTTCCTCGTACGGCCGGGAGAGAAGATCGCCACCGACGGCACCGTCGTGGAGGGCTCCTCCGCCCTCGACGCCTCGATGCTCACGGGCGAGTCCGTGCCCGTCGAGGTCTCGGCCGGCGACGCCGTGACCGGGGCCACGCTGAACGCGGGCGGCCGGCTCGTCGTCGAGGCCACCCGCGTCGGTTCCGACACCCAGCTCGCCCGCATGGCCCGGCTGGTGGAGGACGCGCAGAACGGCAAGGCCGCCGCCCAGCGCCTCGCCGACAAGATCTCCGCCGTCTTCGTGCCGGTGGTGATCGCGCTGGCGCTCGGCACGCTGGCCGCCTGGCTGGCCGGTGGCGCGGGGATGACCGCCGCGTTCACCGCCGCCGTGGCCGTACTGATCATCGCCTGCCCCTGCGCCCTCGGCCTGGCGACCCCGACGGCGCTGCTGGTCGGCACCGGGCGGGGCGCGCAGCTCGGGATTCTCATCAAGGGCCCGGAGGTCCTGGAGTCGACCCACCGCGTGGACACGATCGTGCTCGACAAGACGGGCACCGTCACCACCGGCCGGATGACGCTCCTGGCGACGCACAGCGCGGGGACGGACACCGACGAGGTGCTGCGGCTGGCCGGGGCACTGGAGCACGCCTCCGAGCACCCCGTCGCGCGCGCCGTCGCGAAGGGCGCGGCCGAGCGCGTCGGTGAGCTCCCCGTCCCCGAGGACTTCACGAACGTCCCCGGCCTCGGTGTCCAGGGTGTCGTCGAGGGCCACGCCGTCCTCGTGGGCCGGGCGAAGCTGCTCGCGCGGTGGGAGATCCATCTGCCGGAGGAGCTGGACCGGGCCCGGCGGGCCGCCGAGGCGGCGGGCCGTACGGCGATCGCCGTGGCGTGGGACGGCGAGGCGCGGGCCGTCCTCGAAGTCGCCGACGCGGTGAAGGAGACGAGCGCGGAGGCGATCCGCCGGCTGCGCGCGCTGGGCCTGTCGCCGATCCTGCTGACCGGTGACAACGAGGCCGTGGCGCGGACCGTGGCCGGGGAGGTCGGGATCGATCAGGTCATCGCGGAGGTCATGCCCGAGGACAAGGTCGACGTGATCAGGAAGCTCCAGGCGGAAGGCCGGTCCGTGGCCATGGTCGGCGACGGGGTCAACGACGCGGCGGCCCTCGCCCAGGCCGACCTCGGCCTCGCCCTCGGCACCGGCACCGACGCGGCCATCGAGGCCGGTGACCTGACCCTCGTACGGGGGGATCTCCTGGCCGCCGCCGACGCCATCCGTCTCGCCCGCCGCACGCTCGGCACGATCAAGGGCAATCTCTTCTGGGCCTTCGGCTACAACGTCGCCGCGCTCCCCCTCGCCGCCGCCGGCCTGCTCAACCCGATGATCGCGGGAGCGGCCATGGCCTTCTCGTCCGTCTTCGTGGTCGGCAACTCCCTGCGGCTGCGGGGCTTCAAGGCCTCCTGATCACGGCCGGGAACGCGGGGCACGGTCCACGGCCGGGGCGTGCCCGGGAAAACTGCCTATGGTTTTCCCATGCCCGACACCGATCTCCGCAGCCGTTTCGCGACGACACTCCTGGCCCTGCGCGACCCGGCCCACGAGTCCCACAAGTCCCACGAGACCAACGAGACCAACGAGACCCGCGAGGCTCACCCGGCCGCCTCCCCCGACCCGTACCCGTACGCCGACGATCTCCTCGCCCGCTGGGCCGAGCCGCAGCGCCGCTACCACACCACGGATCATCTGGTCGCCGTCCTGGCCCACGTCGACACGCTCGCCGAGTACGCCGACGAGCCCGGCCTCGTCCGCCTCGCCGCCTGGTTCCATGACGCCGTCTACCGGCCCGACCGCTCCGAGAACGAGGAGCGCTCCGCCCGCCTCGCGGAACGCGCCCTCCCCGAGGCCGGGTTGAGCCAGGACCGTACGGACGAGGTCGCCAGGCTCGTACGTCTCACCACCACCCACGCCGCCGGTCCCGGCGACCGGAACGGCGCGGTCCTCTGCGACGCCGACCTCGCCGTCCTGGCCGCCGCCCCCGACGCGTACGCCGCCTACGCGGCGGCGGTGCGGGAGGAGTACGGCTTCGTCCCGGACGACGCCTTCCGCACGGGCCGGGCCGCTGTCCTGGAGCAACTCCTCGCGCTGCCGGCGCTGTTCCGCACCCCCCATGGCGTACGGGAGTGGGAGGCGCCCGCCCGCCACAACCTGACGACGGAACTGGCCTCGCTCACGCACGGAATGTAATGGGCTCCACGGGCGTTGGCCCCTGTTATGCCAGACTCCGACGAACGACGTTCCAGCATGCCGCTCGCCGTCTACATCCTTGGTCTTTCGGTCTTCGCGCTCGGCACGAGTGAGTTCATGCTCTCCGGCCTGCTCCCGCCGCTCGCCGACGACATGAACGTGTCCATCCCCACCGCCGGGCTCCTCATATCCGCCTTCGCGATCGGCATGGTGATCGGCGCCCCGCTGCTCGCCGTCGCGACGCTGCGGCTCCCGCGCCGCGCCACCCTCATCGCGCTGATCTCGGCCTTCGGCCTCGGCCAGGTCCTCGGGGCCCTCGCTCCGACGTACGAGGTGCTCTTCGCGTCCCGGGTGATCAGCGCCTTCGCGTGTGCCGGGTTCTGGGCGGTCGGCGCGTCCGTCGCCATCGCCATGGTCCCGTTCGACGCCCGCGCCCGCGCCATGGCCGTGATGATCGGCGGCCTCTCCATCGCCAACGTGGTCGGTGTCCCGGCCGGCGCGTTCCTCGGCGAACACCTCGGCTGGCGCTCGGCTTTCTGGGCGGTCGGCGCCGCCTCCGCGATCGCCCTCGTCGGCGTGGCGACCCTGATCCCGCGCATCCCGCCGGCCGCCGAGAAGCCGCTTCTGCGGCGGGAACTGACCATCTACCGTGACCGGCAGGTCTGGCTCGCCATCGTCGTCACCGCGCTCGCCGGGGGCGCGGTCTTCTGCGCGTTCTCGTACCTCGCCCCGCTGCTCACGGACGTGGCGGGCCTGGACAGCGGCTGGGTCCCGACCGTGCTGGGGCTGTTCGGGGTCGGCGCGCTGATCGGCACAGCGATCGGTGGCCGGTACGCGGACGCGCACCTCTTCACCGTCATGATCAGCGGCATCACGGCGTCGGCGGTCCTGCTGGCGCTCCTGGCGCTCACCGCCTCGAACCCCGTCGCCGTGGTCACGCTGACGTTCCTCCTGGGCGTCTCCGCCTTCTACACGGCCCCGGCCCTCAACGCCCGGATGTTCAACATCGCCGCCGCGGCCCCCACCCTCGCCGGTGCCACCGTCACGGCTGCCTTCAACTCCGGCAACACCGCCGGGCCCTGGCTCGGGGGCGTGATGATCGACGCGGACTTCGGCTTCGCCTCGACGGCGTGGGCGGGCTCGGCGATGGCCGTGGCCGCGATCGGCCTGGGCGTCCTGTCACTGCGTCACCACCGCAAGGCCGGCAGCCGGATCGTCGCGGGATCGGGCCCGGCGGAGAAGGCACCCGTGCGGGTGCCGTCGGACGCGGAGTCCGTGTAGTAGGGGGGCGGGGCCTCCCGCGACGTGGTCGCCGACCTCGTCGCCCGGAACTCGTCCCCGAAGGCGTGACGTTCTCCCGAAACCCGGTCGGGTGGGCGTGGCCACGCCATTGGTAGCCTGGCGCCTCCCCTATCACTCCCCTATCGCTCCTCCGAAGAGATGTGAATGAAGACAGGCAGACGAACCGTCGCGGCGGCCGCGCTCGCGGGGGCGCTGGGCCTCTCGGTGCTCAACGCTCCGACGGCCCAGGCGGCGGACACCGGCATCACCGTGTCACATATCGTCATCAACAACGGCAAGCCGATCGTGGTCGGCACGTCGACGACGGTGGAGCCTCCCATCAGCTTCAACATCGCCCTGCCGTCCGGCTACAGCACAGCCGACTCCCTTCGCTACAGCGCGGCTCCCTTCCTCTACCGCGGCAGCCCGAAGACGGCGGCCACCAGCGGAGAGAACTTCATCCAACCGGGCCTGTACATCTGCTACGAGATCGGCGACAAGCACGCTCGCTGCGAGGGAAACCTCCACATCAACCCGCGCCGGAGCTGGAAGCACGTCGACTCCAACAGCGACGCCACCACGTGGAAGGTCGCCGTGTCGCTCCGCCTTTTCAAGGCCAGCGGCGGCCTCAAGGCGGAGGAATACGAGACGAGGTCCCAGACCGTCCGACTCAAGCGCGCCGCCAAGATCACCGCTGCCGACGCCACGCCGGAGCCGGTCACCAACGGCAAGAAGATCACCATCACGGGCAAGCTGACCCGGGCGAACTGGAGCACGAAGAAGTACGGCGTCCACGGCGGCCGTTCGGTCAGTCTCCAGTTCCGTGCCAAGGGCACGAACTCGTTCAAGACGGTCAAGAAGGCCACCACCAGCAGCACCGGTGCCCTCAAGACCACCGTCACGGCCTCCACCGACGGTTTCTACCGCTGGGTGTACTCCGGCGACACCACGACCGGCACCGCCGTCAGCGCGGCGGACTACATCGACGTGCGCTGACGGGCCGCCCTCCGGCCGCCGCCCTTCGGCGTCCATGGTCCTGGCAACGCCAAATGCCACGAAATACTGCGCAGGCCCTCGTCCCGCTCGCCCAGGGCGGGGGCCTGAGCGTGCGATTTCCCGGGTTCGCGTTGTCCCTGTGGGCCTGGGCGGTGAGCCAGGCCGCTACCCCGACGGCGTGCGGGTCTTCGGACTCCTGAGCGGCGATCATGCCCCGCTCGATGGCGGGGGAGACCCGAGGGCGACGTCGGCCGGCGCCGCGGCGTGGGACGACGTAGTCGCTGCGCGAGAATGCGCGGCAGGTGGTCGCGTCTCCGCATACAACGACGTCGGTTCCTCCTGGACACAAGCGATATCCCGGCCCGTTCCCGCCGCCATCGCCCTGACGCGGCAGCACCAACCTCACGAAATAGCACAGCCAGCCCGGGATGAAGGACACTGCGGCTACTGACGATATCCGGCGGGCGAGGTCCGCTGCGCCAGGGATTCCTCGGCGCGTATAGAGAGCGAGGGCGGAGCGCATCGTCTCCAGTTCACGGCGATTGCGCTGGGAGGCGACGCCGTCCATCAGCTCGACGCTTCGGCTCCACAGGCCGATGGCTTCTTCATGCCGGTCTTGGGCGGCGACTGCTTTGGCGATGTTCGCGAGGGTGAGGCCCCGGACGCGGCGGCAGGGTCCTGCGGCGCGTTCGTTCAGCGCTCGTCGGTAGTGGCGCTCGGCGGCCGGGTGGTCACCCATCTCCGACAGGGTCCGACCGGTGTGAGAGGAGACGACCGCGGCGACCGGCCCCGCGGCTGCCGCGTAGTCGGGAAGGCTGTCTGTGCCGGCGAGCACGGCGTCCTCTGCGGCAAGGATCAAAGCGGCGGCTTCCGGGCCGTTGCCGCTTGCCCCGTGGGCCCGGACAGCCGCGATGAGCAGAAGCGCTTCGGTACGCCGGTCGACTTGGCCCCGCGCGCACCAGCGCTGCTTCGGCGAGTTCGACGGTGCCTGCCGGCTGGCGGACATCGATGGCCTGGTGGACAAGCGCCCGCATCGCCCAGGCGGCGTGCCCGGCCGGGTCGGACTCGCAGGCGAACCGGTAGGCGAGCTGGTAGAAGCGCTGGGCGGCGCCCTCACGGCCGAAGTCATGGCACTTCCACCCGACCAGGGTGGCGAGCGCGGCGGCGGCTTCGAAGGCACCACGTCGGACCTGGTCGTTGGGGAAGGCCCCGTTGAGCATGGGGGAGACTACATCGCTGAGAAACACAGCGACGACAGCGAGTCCATGGCCGCCGCCGAGCCGCTCGTCGGCGGCTCGGAACGTCTCGGTGAACTGGCGGACCGTGGCGACCTCGTCGGGACCGACGCGCCGGCCGGACCCGGCGCTGCGCAGGGTGGTGGCGGCGGCCTGGCGGTCGAAGGTGAGCGGGAACAGAACAGCGCTGGTGGAGAAGGCGAGTGCGAGAAAGTCGCGGCGGTTGTGCACGATGAGTCTCCCCAGGTCGGATGCGGCGGCCACAGGGCTGACCATGAGGTCGGTGCTGCCGTCCGGGCCCAGGCCGATCTCGGCGACCGTCACAGGACGCCGGAGCTTTCTGGTAAGTGCCTCGGCCACGTAGGCGGGGGTCCGCCCGGCTGGAATAGCGCCGGCAGCGACCCAGGCGTGAACGGCCGAGCGGGAGGTCCGGAGGGTGTCTCCCGTCTCCGCCGCGACTGCCCTGGTCGCCATGGCCAGCGCTTCGTATGTGTAGCCGGCTTCTGAGATGACGGCGGCGAACCTGTCGTTGGGAGTCCTGGATCTCGTCAACGCGCCCCCTCAAGTGGCCTGTGAGAAATGCAAACTGACCGACCCGCGGTAATCCCGCTGGTGGCCTGGTCGGTGGGAGAGCTGGATCCGGCCACGGCCGTGGCGCCGGTCAGAACACGGGAGGACGTCCGGCCCGGGTCAGGCGCCACACGGTGGCCCAGGAGATGGGCCGTCGCTCGCCGTGCCCGCCGTGCAGGCCTTCCCACAGGCCGGCGAACCACGTGGCCAGAGGCTTGCGGGACCGCGTCCGGGCGGCCGTGATGCCGATCCACGACGCGATGTAGATGGGGACCAGCGGCGCGGGCAGGCGCCGGTAGGCGACCCAGACCCGGTTGCGGGCGACCAGGCGCAGGTAGAGGTCGTGGCGGGCCGGGTCGGTGGCGGGGTGGTGGACGATCACGTCCGGGGCGTACCAGCCGGTGAGGCCTTCGTCCCAGATCCTGAGCGCGAGATCGAACCCCTCGTGGTAGAGGAAGAAGTGGCCGGGCCAGCCGCCGACGCGTTCGAAAACGTCGCGGCGGACCAGGATGACGCCTTCGGCCATCGCGGCGACGGTGCCGGGGCGGGTGGGGTCGCCGGCGCGCAGGCGGGGGACCCAGCGGCGCACCGTGACGCCGGTGCCGGGGTCGGCGATGCGCGGCTGAACGTAGGCGGCCGCGGGATGCCGGCGGGCCTCGGCAACGAGCTTGGCCAGGACGTCGCGGGCGGGCAGGATGGCGTCGTTGTCGAAGAAGAACAGGAACTCGCCGGCGTCGGCTCCGGCGAGGGCCTCGGCGCCGACATTACGGCCCCCGGGGATCCCGAGGTTCTCCGGCAGGGCGAGGGCTGTGACGCCTTGAGGCACGAGGTTGGGTTCGCAGCCGTTGCCGACGACGATCACGCGCAGGTCGACGTCCTCCTGGTTGAGCAGCGAGGCCATCGCCTTGGGAAACTCTTCGGGCCGGTCGTTCATCGTGAGGACCACGACGTCGACGGTGGCGGCCTTCGTGGTGCTGGTCATGCGCTCTCCGGTGCGGGGGTGACGGGAAGGATGTGACGATCAATCAAGTCACACAGGTCGGCGGCGATCTGCGCCACCGGGCGGTGGGCGCTGTTGACGATGGCGGGCCAGTCGTGCAGGCGGGCGAGGTGCCGCAGACGGGTGGCGATGTGCTCGGTGAAGTCACCGAATTCCATCGGGTCGCGGCTCACTGTTCCGGCGCGGCCGAGTACCGGGTCCGGTGATGAGGCACCGCCCCGGCCGGGGTCTCACACGCAGTCGGCGGCCGGGGCGGCGATCAGTGGTCCCGCTGCGGGATGGCGGGGGGAGACCCGCCCGCGAGATCGCCGGGCGTGATGGGCGGCCCGTGGAAGAGCATCGTCACTCCGTGCTCTTCGCAGTACGCGCCGGTCTCGTCCTCGTCAGGGAAGTCGTGTTCGCCGCTGACGCATTCCGTCATCGGTGGGCCCCCTGTTCGATGCGCCGTGCCTGGCCCGTCCGGAGAAGCGCGTCGACGGCCTCGACCTCGCAGAGCCGTCCGACGCTCTCCGGAGGCACCGCCCAGTGCACGCCGATCGGCTCGATGCGGTCGACCCGGGGGACGGCGAGCCAGCAGTTGAGGCCCTTGGCGGTGGCGAGGGGCGAGTGCCAGGTCTCCGCTGTCCCGGCGGGGACGAGGGCGTAGTACCAGGCGGCCGGATCGTGGATGACGGGGCCGTCGAGGATCTTGGCGAGGGCGCCGCCGACCTTGTCGGGCTGCGCGGTGCCGACGGCGGCATGGACCAGCTGCTCGCGGACGCGGATGGCGTCGAAAGTGAGGCCGGTCCGGAGGAGCGCGTGCCGACCGACGTCCCAGTCGCGGCGGCCGACTGCCGGCGCTTCCTGGCCGGACAGCAGCCATCGCGAGAGTGCGGAATCGGATTGGATTTTCGCGTACACGATCACCCCTGCGTCCATGGCGGATTTACCACCGATGACGGTAGGAGAGGGCAGGCAGTGCCAGACGCACAGAATGTGCGCCCTCGGTGTCAGGCCGTCAGCAGCCCCAGAGTAAAAGCGAGTTCGGATGCACGCCGTCGGCGAGCGGGGACCTTGGATTCGACGTGTTCCAGCACGATGGCCTTCGCGTACCCGTTGTACTTGATCGTCTCCGGGGCGGCCTGATGTGCGCGGTCCAGGGTGTCGAGCGCCACGTCCGGCTGCCCGTCGAGCTGGTAGCCGCGCGCCTCCTCGATCCGGTGGCGCGCCCGGCGCGGCCTGGACGGGATAGCGGTGGCATCCGAGGCGGCGGCCTGGCGCACCGACTCCCCGCCCGCGCGGAGTTCCACCGCGACGGTGACCGCGTGCGCGCCCATGATGGCCCGCGAGAAGGACGTGATCGGGTGGTAGTAGTCCCCGGGGAGTCGCAGCGCCATGGCGCGCGCCTGGTCCCAGCGCCGCCACGCCGTGCCGGTTTCCCGGCGGCGCGCGGCGGTGTATCCGGCCTCGAAGATCAGCGCGCCGGTGATGGCCAGGACATGGTCCGAGGCGTCCGGGAGCAGCGGGGTGAGGAACTCCAGGGCGTCGGCGGTGACCTTGTCCGCGGCGTCGTAGTGGCCCGGCCCGCTGTCCCTGTGGGCCTGGGCGGTGAGCCAGGACGCCACCCCGATGGCGTGCGGGTCTTCGGACTCCTGCGCGGCGATCATGCCCCGCTCGGCGATCCGCCACAGCAGAGGTGCGTCGGGCTGATAGGCGACGAAGAACTGGGACAGTGAGTACACCTCGGAGAGCGCGCTCTGGGCCGCTCGTCGGTCAGCGGCGCGGTCCGCCTGGCGTACCGCGAGCTGTGCGTCGCGAATCAGGTCCGGAAGCAGCGCGCCGATGACATCGCGGTGGTTGGGTGCCGAGTGGCGTGCCGTCCAGGCGCGGGCGAGGCGGGCTTGAATGTGCGCGGTGGTCGGCGCCTCGCGCCGCATGGTGAGCGGGTACGCGTTGATGGCGTCCTTGACAGCGCCGAGCCGCGCGTGGCCGGGCCCGGCGAAGAGAGACACGGGCACAGAGCTGTTCCCGACGAGCGCGGAGAGATCCGGCAGCCGAAGTACCTCGGCCATGCGGAGAACCGTCTCCAACTTGGGTGTCTGGAGCCGTCCTTCCTCCAGAGCCCGGACCCAGGACGCGGTCCTGTCTCCGACGAGACCGCCGAGCTGAGCGCGCGTCATGCCCCGCCGGGTGCGCAGGATCTTCAGCCGCTGCCCGAATGCGATCGGGTGGGCGTACGGGTCCGGGGTAGCGTCAGACGGCACGGCCTTGCCCCTCTCTGAACAGCTCGACATGGTCAGTATGGGGCGAGGCCATTCTCATGTGAGTCGAAGTACGCGAAAGTGCCCCCTGCCGGCCCGAAGGCCGAACCGCCGGGCTCCTCACATCCGCGTTCGCGATCGGCACAGTGATCGGCGCCCCGCTGCTCGCTGTGGCGACGCTGCCCGACCGCGACGCCGCCACGTTGGAGGAGATCGCGGGCATCTGACAACCCGCGCGGGACCGCTCAGTCCGGTCCGTTGACCAGGAGAAACCCGTAGTCATCGGACTGTTCCGTATGCCACGCTCCAGCAAATGGAGCCCCACAACGAACAGGCCGCAGGCGAGGTCCTGCATCAACGCGGCTGGCGCAAGGCATTCACCGTCCAAGAGATGGTCGACAAGTGGGCCTGGCTCGTGGGCAAAGTCGAGGACGGTTACAGCCACCTGGTCGACGAGTACACCAACAACCTCTACAGCCGGAACTGGTTGCACGAGGCATGGCCGATCCTCACCGAGCGCGAGATCGTCCTATGGACCCCGCAGATCAAAGCCCTCGACGACCGCTTCCGGGCCGCCACCGTCTTCGACGACGGCATCGCCTTGTCGCAGTTCGCTCGGCAGGCGCCACCGACTGATCCTCGGCAGCACGACGCACGAGAGTCCGCCGAGCCATGATCGCCACCCGGATCACTCGGACGAGCGACAGTATCGACCCCAACTCGGCGTCACGGATATGCAGTCTATGAATCGCCGCAGGTCAGAGCCGGATCATGAGCTCCTGCGATCGGTAAACGCGACGAGGCCCGAGAGTCCGCCGACCCGGTCCGGCTGATGCGCCTGTTCGGGATCACCTCGCACACGGCGATCCACTACGTCCGCACGGCCCACCCCGAGCGCTGCACCATCGACCCCACCCAGGCATGACGAGATGCTTCCTATTCTGCTCTGCCGCTGCTCAAGGACGTGAGCACGTGATCCACCTCATTCGGCATCACAGCGACAAGAAGGGTCCCCTCGGCAGAGGTGCACTCAACAATTCTGGACCGACCGTTGATCCTTAGCGCCTCGCGCCATGACGGTGAACGCACGCTGACCTGCCGCAACTCATCCGGGAGGGTCACTGCCGCACCGGCCTTGGTCCGTGGCTCCCAGCCCATTCCGGCGGGACCTATCAACAGCCGCCCCCAAAGCCATCGCCCTTAGAGCGAAGGATGCCGGAGCAGGCAGGGAACCTTGATCACATTTGCCTGAGCGGCACTGTCTGCTCGCTGCTTCACTCTGCGGCGAAGCAACCACGCCGTCAGTCCTGCCGCTGCCAGAGAAACCACCAGTTCGATCACTGAAGCATTCAAGCAGCGCTGAACCTGAGTGCCCAACCCTTCAAAGGCTCGCCATTCCAACGGGTTCACTTGCACTCGACCTTCAGAATCTGCGAACCCGCTGGTTTCGGCCTTCGGCCTCGGCAAGGCCCTCGGGGCCCTCGCTCCGACGCACGAGGTACTGTTCGCCTCCCGGGTGCCAGAGGTGAGGGTGCTGCGCGAGGTGTTGGCGCTGCCCCCCGGCGGGAGGGACAGCGGCCGTGGTGCGGATCAGCGAGGCAACCGCAGCGGATGTTGAGGCGATCTCCGAGGTCCTCGGAGAGATCGAGGCCTACTACGGCGGCGAGCCGGTGCCCGGGAACCCCGAGCAGATCCGTACGGCCCTGTTCGGCGACCGGCCGGCCGCGACCGTCCTCCTCGCGCGGGACGCGGACGATGTCCTTGGGCTCGCCTCGTACACCCTCCTCTGGCCTGCCGCCGGGGCTGAGACCTCCCTGTATCTGAAGGAGCTTTTCGTACGGTCCGAGGCACGGCGTCGCGGCGTCGCCCGCCTGCTGATGGAGGAGCTGAAGGCGGCGGCGGTGACCGCCGGATGCTCGCGTGTCGAGTGGACGGCGGACACGGACAACCCGGCCGCGCTCGACTTCTACAAGGCCCTCGGTGCGCAGCCACGGGACGGCAAGGTGTTCTACCGCGCTGCTCTGTAAAGCACGAACGCGCCCCGCCCGGCCGGAAGTCGGAAGGGCGCGCGAATCCCCCCCACGGCGCTAAGCGGAGGGCCGGCCCTTCGGCCGCCGTAGTCCCGCCCCGGTGATCCTGCGGACGAGTTCCTTGGAGCCGATCTCGACCGCGCCCGCGCGCACCGCGTCCGGGTAGCGGTCGGACGGGACGTCGTAGTGGTCGCGTTCGAAGGCGCGGGGCGGGCAGCCGATGGACGCGGCGAAGGCGTGGAGTTCGGCGAAGGAGACGTCGCTGACCAGGTGTGACCAGAACCGGC
Organism: Streptomyces sp. NPDC051569; assembly: GCF_044454085.1. Taxonomy (NCBI): domain Bacteria; kingdom Bacillati; phylum Actinomycetota; class Actinomycetes; order Kitasatosporales; family Streptomycetaceae; genus Streptomyces; species Streptomyces sp. NPDC051569. Next base: position 211,187 of record NZ_JBITDJ010000008.1, on the reverse strand, counting down.
CGTGACCGGGCCAGTCCGGCGGGTCGATGTAGACCGTCACGAGGTCCGCGTACCGTCCAGCCCGCCCACCGCCGCGACCTCCGTGCCGGCCTCCGCGCACACCCAGTGCGGGTCGGGCCCCAGCTCCGGTTCCACGACCAGCGCGTGCGGCTCGGCCTCGTCGCAGACCTGGCAGACCGGCCAGCGCCCGTAGCCCTCCAGCAGCCCGTCCTGTACGTCCTGGGCCACCAGCCCGGCGACGTACGTGATGCCCTCCGGCCACTGCTCGGCCCACCAGCGACGGTGCGCCACCGAGTCCTCGACCAGGGACACGACGTCGGGGCCGGCGACATCACCCGCCGCGAGGTCGGCCAGGACCAGGGCACGTGCGCTGTGCAGCGCCTGCTCCAGGGGGTTCACATCCGGGGTCGTTTCGTCCATCCAGCCATTGTCACACCGTCCCCGACAACACCGGAGCGACCCGTGAAAGGCCTGTACGAGGGGGTTGACCCGGGCCCTCTTTGAAAATATCTTTCATCCGTGACCCATGACGTGAAGGAAAGTTTCAACGGTGGGGCCCCGCCCGCTCCCGCCGCCCTCGCGGCGAAGGTGCGGACGCTGGCGCCGTCCATGACCCGCTCCATGCAGCTGGTCGCGGAAGCCGTGGCGAGCGACCCCGCCGGCTGCGCCGCGCTCACGGTCACCGGTCTCGCCGAGCTGACCGGCACGAGTGAGGCCACCGTCGTCCGCACCGCCCGCCTCCTGGGCTACCCCGGCTACCGCGATCTGCGCCTCGCGCTCGCCGGCCTCGCCGCCCAGCAGCAATCCGGCCGCGCCCCCGCCGTCACAGCGGACATAGCCGTCGACGACCCGATCGCGGATGTCGTCGCCAAGCTCGCGTACGACGAGCAGCAGACCCTCGCCGACACGGCCGCCGCGCTCGACACCGTCCAGCTCGGCGCCGTCGTCGCCGCCGCGGCCACCGCCCGCCGCATCGACATCTACGGCGTCGGCGCCTCCTCGCTGGTCGGCATGGACCTCGCCCAGAAGCTGCTGCGCATCGGGCTGATCGCCCATGCCCACAGTGACCCGCACCTCGCCGTCACCAACGCCGTGCAGCTCCGTTCCGGCGACATGGCCATCGCGATCACCCACTCCGGCTCCACCGGCGATGTCATCGAGCCGCTCCGGGTCGCGTTCGACCACGGCGCGACGACGGTCGCGATCACCGGACGTCCGGACGCTCCCGTGTCGCAGTACGCCGACCACGTGCTCACAACCTCCACCGCTCGTGAGAGCGAGCTGCGCCCGGCGGCCATGTCCAGCCGTACGAGCCAGCTCCTCGTGGTCGACTGCCTGTTCATCGGGGTCGCCCAGCGGACGTACGAGACGGCCGCCCCCGCGCTCTCGGCGTCGTACGAAGCACTCGCCCACCGCCACAGCCCCCGCAGCGCGCGCTGAGCGGCGCCCCCCGCGCCCGCTCCCGCGCCGCCCCACCCCCCACTAGCCGGTAGCCAGCAGAAAGAGCCCCCCTCCATGTCCTCCCAGTACGGCGAACTCCGCGCGCAGCTCGACACCCTCACCACCGAGGCGTTCCGCCCCGAGCTGGCCGAGATCGACCAGCTGCCCACGCTGGAGATCGCCCAGATCATGAACGGCGAGGACAGCACCGTCCCCGCCGCCGTCGCCGAGCAGCTCCCCCGGATCGCCGCCGCCATCGACGCCACCGCCGAGCACGCGGCGCGCGGCGGCCGGCTGATCTACGCGGGTGCGGGGACGGCGGGACGGCTCGGCGTGCTGGACGCCAGCGAGTGCCCGCCCACCTTCAACACCGATCCGTCCGAGGTCATCGGCCTGATCGCGGGCGGCCCGAGCGCCATGGTGACGGCCGTCGAAGGCGCGGAGGACTCCAAGGAACTGGCCGCCGCCGACCTGGACGCCCTGCGGCTCACCCCGAACGACACGGTCGTCGGCATCTCCGCCTCCGGCCGCACCCCGTACGCGATCGGCGCGGTCGAGCACGCCCGGAGCCTCGGCGCGCTCACCATCGGCCTCTCCTGCAACGCGGACAGCGCGCTGGCGGCGGCGGCCGAGCACGGCATCGAGGTCGTCGTCGGCCCCGAACTGCTCACCGGCTCCACCCGCCTCAAGGCCGGCACGGCGCAGAAGCTCGTCCTCAACATGATCTCGACGATCACCATGATCCGGCTCGGCAAGACGTACGGGAATCTGATGGTCGACGTGCGCGCCTCCAACGAGAAGCTGCGCGCCCGTTCCCGCCGGATCGTCTCGCTCGCCACCGGCGCGACCGACACCGAGATCGAGGCCGCGCTCGCCGCGACCGACGGCGAGGTGAAGCACGCCATCCTCGCCATCCTCGGCGAGGTCGACGGCCCCACCGCCGCCTCCCTCCTCACCGATTCCCAGGGCCACCTGCGCGCGGCGCTCCGAGCCGCCCGCACCGCCTGAACCACCGACCGGGGCACCTTCCGGGACACCGACTGAAAGCCGCCTGACAACCCGTACCTCCGCACAGCAAGGCACCACGCACCATGGCATCAACTGACAAGAACCGCGCCACAGCCGAGGCGATCCTCCCGCTCGTCGGGGGCGCCGCGAACGTCGCATCCATCGCGCACTGCATGACCCGGCTCCGCCTCGGTCTGCACGACCGTTCCCTTGTCCAGGACGAAGCGCTGAAGGCGCTCCCCGCCGTCATGGGCGTGGTCGAGGACGAGACGTACCAGATCGTCCTCGGTCCGGGTACGGTCGCCCGGGTCACGCCGGAGTTCGAGGCGCTGGTGGAGGCGGAGAGGGCGGCCGCCCCGGCCCCCGCCCCTGCCGCCGCGCCCGGCTCGCAGCAGACCGGCTCCGCCACGACCGGCCCGCAGCAGACCGGCTCGCAGCAGACCGCCGCCACCGCCGAGGAACTGGCCGAGCGCGGCGCGGCGATCAAGGCGGCCCGGAAGGCGAAGAACACCACGCCGTTCAAGCTCTTCCTGCGCCGGATCGCCAACATCTTCGTGCCGCTGATCCCCGCCCTCATCGGCTGCGGCATCATCGCCGGCCTCAACGGCCTGCTGACGAACCTCCACTGGCTTCCGGCCCTCGTCCCGGCGCTCGCCGCGCTCGCCTCCGGCTTCATGTCGCTGATCGCGGTCTTCGTCGGCTACAACACGGCGAAGGAGTTCGGCGGCACGCCGATCCTGGGCGGCGCGGTCGCCGCGATCATCGTGTTCCCGGGCGTCGCGAACATCGACGCGTTCGGCCAGAAGCTCTCGCCGGGCCAGGGCGGTGTGCTGGGCGCGCTGGGCGCGGCGGTGCTCGCGGTGTACGTCGAGAAGCTGTGCCGCAGGTGGGTCCCGGAGGCGCTGGACGTCCTGGTCACCCCGACCCTGACGGTGCTCGTCTCCGGTCTGGTCACGATCTTCGGCCTGATGTTCCTGGCCGGTGAGGTCTCCACGGCGATCGGCGACTTCGCCAACTGGCTGCTGGCGAACGGCGGAGCGGGCGCGGGCTTCGTCCTCGGCGGCCTCTTCCTCCCGCTGGTGATGCTGGGCCTGCACCAGGCGCTGATCCCGATCCACACGACCCTGATCGAGCAGCAGGGCTACACCGTTCTCCTCCCCATCCTCGCGATGGCGGGCGCGGGCCAGGTCGGCGCGGCGGTGGCGGTCTACTTCCGTCTCCCGCGCAACGGTTCGATCCGGCGCACCATCAAGTCGGCGCTGCCGGCCGGTTTCCTGGGCGTCGGTGAGCCCCTGATCTACGGCGTCTCCCTGCCGCTGGGCCGTCCGTTCATCACGGCCTGCGTCGGCGGCGCGTTCGGCGGCGGCTTCGTCGGCCTGTTCAACCAGCTCGGCGCGGCGGTCGGCTCGACGGCGATCGGCCCGTCCGGCTGGGCCCTGTTCCCGCTCCTGGACGGCAACAAGGGGCTGGGCGAGATGATCCCGGTCTACGCGGGCGGTCTGGTGGTCGGCTACCTCGTCGGCTTCATCGCCACGTACTACTTCGGTTTCACGAAGACGATGCTGACGGAGCTGAACGCGGACGCGGAGGACACGGAGCGGGCGCCGGCGCCGGCGAACGTTCCGGCCGTGGAGCCCGTCACGCAGCAGCGGGAAGCCGCCCAGGCCTGACCGGACGACCGGTACGAGCCATGCGCGCGACAGCCGAGGGCGGCACCCCGCACGGGGCGCCGCCCTCGGCCGCGTTCAGAAGCCGCTGTCCGGCCCCCGCCGGGCTCGGACCGCCCGGCACGGCCGCACCCCGCCGCTCACGGGTACCGCCGCTCACGGTTCATCTCCGTCACCTTCGCCCGCAGGACCTCCCCGGGCGGAGCCGGGTGGACCGACTCCGGCGGACAGTCCCACTGCGTTCCGCCGCCCGGCGGGCGCAGGAGGACGTAGCTGCCGTCGCGGCTCATCACCCGTCCCACCCGCCCGTCCCGGGAATCCACGGCGTACGACCCCAGCTCGGGCACGTACCCACTCTCATCCGCGCCGCTCATCGCCGCCGCGCTCCCTTCGTTGCCGGTCACCATGACCACCGCCCTCCACGCTGAGTATCCGCTCTCCCTACGCTCCGTGGCCGACGCCGCCGGTCCGAACCGGGTCGGCACCACAACATCCCTACGTGTTCCGACCGGAGTCCCCATGGGTGGACGGAACTGGTCGCCCCGGTCAACGGCACGGACGCCGATGTGGCAGGCTCCCCCCGGTGTCGATTTTTGATCTCCTGACCGACGTGGCGAAGACGGGCCGGATGGGTCCGGTGTTCTCCGGGGCCCGCTGGGACGACGTCACGGCAGCCCTCGGTGAACCCATGAACATGGCCCTGCTCAGCGGCTCGCGCGACGGGCCCGAGCTGCTGGCGTACGGCGACCTCGAAGTCAGCGCCTGTCACTGCCGGAGTGTGGTGGAGGCCATCTGCGTCCAGACCTGGCGGGACGTCATCGAACTGCCCGGCCGCCCCGCCGAACCGGGCCCCCTCGCCTACGACCAGGTCGCCGCGGCCCTGGACGCGGCCGCGTGCGACTGGGAACCGTATCCGCCGCTCACCTTCGGCACCCAACTCACCCTGGTCACCACGGCGACGGGTACGACGTTCACCTTCGAGGCGTTCGATGGTGCGCCGCCCGTGCTCAATGTCGTGGGACTGCTCGTCACCCCGCACGGCTGCGCGGAGAATCCCGCCGCCACCTGACCGGACGCGGCAACTCCGCTTCTCCGGAAGCCTTTTGCCGTCACGGTCGCGGATACGGGTGCCGGGCGGGCTGTACGGGAACATCTCGGAGGCCTCGGCCGCCCCCGCCCCACGGCCCACGGCCCACGGCCCACGGCCCATGTTCCGCCGACACCGGGACAGTTGTCGTGATCCGGTGATTCTTCACCTGTGATCATCTCATTCATGCTGTTGGGTGCCGGTGTTCACCTGACACGGCGAATCTTCGGTGGCGCGAAACAGCCCACCGAACGGATTTTTGATGAAGAGCACGCCCCACGGCGGGACCGCGGGCCTCCGCCTCGACTGGAACGAGTGCGCGGCCGGGCCGTCCCCCGCGGCCATCGCCCGGGTCGTCGCGAACGCCGGCGATCTGCACCTGTATCCGCGGGGGCTCCTGGGTGAGGTCACCGAGGCCGTCGCGCGGGAGAACGGGGTGGCCCCGGACTCCGTACTGCTGACCAACGGCATCGACGAGGCCGTCGATCTGGCCCTCACTCTGGTCGACACCGCCTGGTTCGTCGCGCCCGGGTTCGACGCGTACCCGGACCGGGCCCAGGTGCTGGGGCGTACGGCGCGGCCGATCCCGCTCGACGAGCACGGGGAACCGGCTCTCTCCCCGGCGGAACTGGCGGGCCGGGGTGCGGTGTTCCTCGCACAGCCGCACAACCCGACCGGGCGGCTGTTCCGCTCCGCGTGGGTGAGCGAGGCGATCGGGGGCGCCGAACTGGCCTTCCTCGACACGACGTACGCGGACTTCGCGGACCCCGGTGCCATGGAGGAGATCCTCGATCCGGACTCTCTCGCCGCCCACCCCCGGTTGCTGGTCTTCCGCAGCTTCTCCAAGAGCCACGGCCTCGCCGGGGTCCGCCTCGGCGCGCTGATCGGCACCCCGGAACTCATCGCCCGCCTGCGCGGCCGCCAGCGCTTCCACTCGGTCAACTCCGTCGCTCTGCACGCGCTCGCCGGGTCTCTCGACGATCAGGACCACCGCCGGGAACTGCGCGACCAGGTGCTGGCCGACCGGCCGCGCTACGTCGCCGCGCTCGGCGCCCATCCGGTGTTCGCCGAGGCCCGCGACACGCACGCCAACTTCGTCGTCGCCCGCTGCCGGAACGGCCTGACGTCGGCCGAGGTCACCCGGCGGCTCGCGGAGCAGGACGTGTGGGTACGGGACTGCGGCCCGCTCGGCCTGCCCGGCTGGCTGCGTATCTCGGTCTCCACCACCGCCGACCTCGAACGACTCGTCGACGCGCTCCACACCGTCGACGCGCTGACCGCGACCGCCCCCGCGCCGCACCTGGCCACCCGCTTGCTGGAGGAAGTGTCATGACCGACCCCGCCGTTGCCGCACCTGTCACCACCCCCGTTCCCGCCGCCACCACCGCTGTCCCGACCGATTTCGAGCACCGGCTCGTCGAGGCGATCCAGCCGATCCGCCACCTCGCGCTCGCCCACGCGCTCTACACGGTGATGGACAACGGCGTGTACGACACCATCAAGGCCGAGCCCGGTCTGCCGGCCGCCGTCATCGCCGACCGGCACGGGCTCGACGCCGAGCGGTTCGGCGGGCTGTGCCTCTACCTCGCGAACGAGGGATACCTCGCCCGGGAGAACCGTGGGACGGAAACCGGCTGGCACCTCACCGGCAAGGCCGAGGCCCTCGCACCGTTCCAGCCCTGGTACACCCTGCTGGTCGGCGGCTACGCGCAGACGTTCGGGCAGCTCGGGGACGTACTCAGGAAGGACGCCCCGTGGGCGCACCGCGACGGCGCCAAGGTGGGCGCCGGGTCCTGCGGAATGAGCATGTTCGACGCGCTGCCGCTGGCCGACCGCCTGCTGGACACCCTGCCCGCCGAGGGACTCACCGTGGTCGACCTCGGCTGCGGCGACGCGGCGTTCCTGACCGAACTGGTGCGGCGCCGCCCCGGCCTGCGCGCCGTGGGCATCGAGCCCGACGAGGTGGGCAGCCGGCTGGCCGCCGAGCGCGTCGAGGCCGAGGGCCTCTCCGACCGCATCACGATCCACCGGGGCCGGGCCGCCGACGCCGTCTCCGTCGACCTGCCCACCGACGGGCAGCTCTGCTTCCTGACCGCCTTCGTCCTCCAGGAGATGCTGGAGCAGGAGAGCGAGTCGGCGGTCGAGGACCTGCTGCGCAAGACCATGGAGAACTACCCCGGGGCGCACTGGCTGGTGATCGAGGTCGACCACCAGCTGGACGACCCCCGCACCATGGCCCACTCGCTCGGCCAGGCCTACTACAACCCGTACTTCCTGCTGCACGTCATCACCGAACAGCGGCTGGAGAAGCGCGCGTTCTGGGACCAGCTCTTCGTCCGGGCCGGGCTCGACACCGTCGACTTCGCGCACCCCGACACGAGCGTCGACTCCACCGGGCTCGAACTGGGCTACCTGCTGCGGGGCCGGCACCTCGACGCCGGCTGACGACGGCCCGGCCCTTCCCGCTTCTTCACCCCCGCTTCTTCACCCCCGCTTCTTCTCCCCCGCTTCTTCACCCCCGCTTCTTCTCCCCCGCTTCTTCTCCCCCGCTTCTTCTCCCCCGCTTCTTCTCCCCTGTGGCTGATCCCGCGTCGAGGCCGATGCCCGACGCGGGATCCGCCACGGCCTCCACCCATCACGGCCAGAACCCGAGGACACCCATCGTGCCCGTCCCGCCGATATCCACCCCTCCGTCGCCCGCCGCCGACGACGGCCCCCCGGCGGCCGGCGGCGCACGGCCCGTCCAGGGCGTGCCGGCCGCCCTCGCGCGGCATGCCCGAACCCAGCCCGACGCGATCGCGGTCACGGACGGCACGGCCGAGCTCTCCTACCGGCAGTTGTACGCCCTGGCGTCGTCCTACGCCGAGGAACTGCGCCGGGCGGGCGTCGGGCGGGGCGACACCGTCGGCCTCGGTGCCCGGCGCGGCTGCGGCACCGTGGTGGCGATGCTCGGACTGCTGCTCGTCGACGCCGCGTTCGTACCGCTCGATCCCGCCGACCCGGCGGAGCGGCTGCGCTCCATCGCCGAGGGCAGCGGTGTCGGTTCGGTGATCGCGTCCGAGCGGTGGCTCCCGGCCTTCGAGGCGGCGGGGCTGCGTCCGCTGCCGCCCGTACCGTCCCTGCCCGGGGACGGCCGGTACCCGCAAGCCCCGCAAGCCCCGCAAGCCCCGCAAGCCCTGGCGGACCAGGCGCCTGTGGCCGGGCGGCCGGACGATCTGGCGTACATCATCCACACCTCGGGGACCACCGGCCGGCCCAAGGGCGTCGGCATCCCGAGGCGGGCGCTGGACCACTTCAGCCGGGAGATCGCCGCCGGATACGGTCTGGCGCCCGGCGACCGCGTCCTGCAGTTCTCCTCGATATCCTTCGACGGCAGCATCGAGGAGATCTTCCCGCCTCTGTACGCGGGCGCCACCATCGTCGTACGGGACGAGGGGACGCTCGCCTCACCGGGCGCGTTCCTCGGCTGGTGCGGTGAACTGGCCCTCACCGTCCTGCACCTGCCGACCGCCTACTGGCACGAAGTCGTCGACGCCATGGCCCAGGACGGGCTGCGGCTTCCCGCGTCGGCCCGCATCGTCAGCGTCGGCGGTGAGGAGATCCGGCAGGACCGCGTCGCCGACTGGCGACGGCTGCACCACGACTCCCCCGTCCGGCTGGTCAACGTCTACGGTCCGACCGAGACCACCGTCGTCGCGACCTGGGACGACCTGGCGGGACCGCTCGCCGTCCCCCGGCCGGAGGGCGAACCGCCGACGATCGGCCACCCGCTGCCCGGCGTACGGGTACGGGTCATGGGGAGCGCCGGTCCCGTCGAGCCCGGCGAAGAGGGCGAACTGCTCATCGGCGGCCCCACGGTCGGGCTGGGTTACATCAATCTGCCGGAGCTGACCGCCGAGCGGTTCAGCACCGACGCGGACGGCACGGGCACGGACAACACAGGTGCGGGCGGCACGCGTTACTACCACACCGGGGACAAGGTCAGGCAGCTGCCGAACGGCAACCTGGTCTACCTCGGCCGGATGGACCGGCAGATCAAGGTACGCGGCTTCCGCGTGGAGCCCACCGAGGTCGAGGAGGCGCTGATCGCGGATCCCCGGGTCCGCGACGCCGTCGTCCGGTACGACGCCAAGCGCGCCATGCTCGTCGGTTATCTGCTGGCCGCCGGCGAGGACGCGGGCCCCCTGGACACGGCGGAGCTGACCGCGCGCCTGACGGAACGGCTGCCCGCGTACGCGGTGCCCTCCCGGCTCATCGGCGTCGCCGCGTTCCCCCTCAACTCCCGTGGCAAGGTGGACGCCGAGGCGCTGGCCGCGCTGCCCCTCCCGCCCGCACCGGCCGCGCCTGCGGGCACCACGGGCCCGGACGGATCCGGCACCGCGACCAGCACGGCGACCAGCACCGCGACCGGCACCCTGCGCACGATGGCGGAGCTGATCGCCGACGTGCTCGGCCTGGAGTCGGTCGGGACCGGTGAATCCGTCTTCCTGCTCGGTGCGCACTCACTGTCCGCGATCCGCATCCTCACCAGGATCGAGCGGGCGTTCCACGTCCGGCTCACCCTCGCCGACCTGTACGCGAACCCCACCGCCGAGGCCCTGTGCGCGCTCCTGGCGGACGCCGCACCGAGCACGGCTCCGGCGCCGGAGGCAGCCGCCGGAGGCCGGACCACCGACGGCGAGCCCGACAGCGGCGAAGCCGGCGACCGGCTGCCGCTCACCGCCTTCCAGCACGACGCCTGGCTGGCCGAACAGCTTCTGCCCGGCACCCCCATGCACACGCTCGGACTGCGCTACCGCATCACCGGACCGACCGGACCCGCCGCCGTCACCGCCGCCCTGCGGCTGCTGGCCGAGCGCCATGAAGCTCTGCGCGCGGTCTTCGAACAGGTCGATGACCTACCGCTGATGGTGTTCGGCGGCCCGGTGCCCGACATCGAGGTCGACACGCACGACCTGACGGGCCTGCCCGCCGCCGATCGCGAGACCCGGCGCCGCGAACTGGCCGCCGCCCGGGGCCGTACCGTCTTCGACCCGGCCACCGGCCCCCTGCTGGCCGGCACGCTGCTGCGGCTGGACACGGACACCTGGGAACTCGTCCTCGCCGTCCACCACCTGGTCTTCGACGGGTGGTCCGCGTCCGTGTTCGCCGAGGACCTGGCCCTGCTGCTGGACGGCGCCGAGCCCGCCCCCGCCGGGGGCTTCGCCGCGCGGCTGCGCCAAGGGGTCCGGGACGGCCGGTCCGCCGCCGCCCCGGCCCGGGCGGCGCTGCTCGACCACTGGATCACCCGGCTCGACGGGGTGGACACGGAGGTCGAGCTGCCGGCCGACCGTCCCCGGCCGGCCGTACGGTCCTTCACGGGCGCCAAGATCGACCACCGGCTCGACCCGGCGCTGTCGGACCGCGTCGACGCCGCCGCCCGGCAGGCGGGGACCACCACGAACGCCTTCGTCCTGGCCGCCCTGGGGACCCTGCTCACCCGGCTGACCGGCCACACCGACATCACCGTCCTCGCTCCGGTCGCGCACCGCGACGATCCGGCGAGTGAGCGCGGGGTGGGCGCCTTCATCAACATCCTTCCGCTGCGCACCGACCTCTCCGGTGACCCCGATTTCCGTACGGCCCTGCGGCGGGCGACCGAGACCGTGGTGGACGCGCTCAGCCACCAGGACCAGTCGACGGCCGAGCTGGTCCGGGCGCTGCCGGTCCGGCACCGCGCCGACCGGGGTCCCCTCACCCAGGTGATGCTGATCGTCGTCAACACCCCTGCGGCCCGGGCCACGCACGGCGCGGTGTCCGTCGAGCATCTCGGCGACACCTTCCCGGGCACCACCAAGCTCGATCTCACGGTCACGCTGGACTTCCCGGCATCGGGTCCGGTGCTCTCGGTCGAGTACGCCACCGAGCTGTTCGACCACGCGACCGCGCGGCGGCTGCTCGAACAGCTGCTGACACTGCTGGAGGGGGCGCTCGACGAGCCCGGCACGGCGATCAGCCGCCTCCCGCTGCTCTCGGCCGAACGGCGCCGCGAGGTCCTGGCCGCCGGCAGCACCGCGAGCACGGAGCCGCTCCCGGCCGCGCCCGGCGAGACGGGCAGCGAGACGGGACCCGAGGCGGGCACCGAGGCCGGACCCGGGGAGGAACCCGGGGACGGACCCGGCGGGGTCCACACCCTGTTCGAGGAGCACGCCCGCCGGACTCCGGACGCGCCGGCCATCACCCATCAGGGCCGGCACTGGAGTTACTCCCGGCTCGACCAGGAAGCCACCCGGCTGGCCCGGCGGCTGCGCGCGGCCGGTGTCGCCTGCGGGGACCGGGTCGGCATCCACCTGCCGCGCGGCCCGTGGGTCTACGCCGCGGTCCTCGCCGCCTGGAAGACCGGCGCGGCGTACGTACCGCTGGACCCGCAGTACCCGGCGGAGCGGCTGCGCCACATGTTCTCGGACAGCGGCGCCCGTGCGCTGGTCACCGACGAGTCGACCGGATTCGCCCCGCCGGCCGGTGTCCCGGTCGTCCGCGTCACCGGAGCGGCAGCCGACGAGGACGGCCCCGAGAGGCCGTCGGCCGGGGAGCGGGTCTCCGCCGGCGATCCGGCGTACGTGCTCTACACCTCGGGCACCACCGGTCTGCCCAAGGGGGTCGTCGTCTCGCACGGCAATCTCCATCACGCAGTCGCCATGTGGCGCTCCGCGTACGGGCTGGAGCCGGGCTGGACACACCTCCAGGCCGCCAACGCCTCCTTCGACGTCTTCGTCGGTGAGACCCTGCGCGCGCTGGGCACCGGCGGCCGGATCGTTGTCTGCCCGCACGAGACGCTCCTCGACCCGCCGGCGCTGCACACCCTGCTGCACGACGAGCGGGTCGCCGTCGCCGAGCTGGTCCCCACCGTGCTGCGCGGCCTGCTCGACCTCGCGAAGCCGCTGCCCGCGCTGCGGCTGCTGGCCGGCGGCGCCGAGAAGTGGTACGTCCACGAGTACCGCCGGGCCGTCGCGCTGCTCGGTCCCGGCGGCCGGGTCGTCAACTCGTACGGGGTGACCGAGGCGACCATCGACAACGCCTACTTCGAGGGGGACGTCAGCGACGAGGCCCCGGGGGCGTCCCTGCCGATCGGCCGCCCGTACCCCGGCAACCGGCTGTACGTGCTCGACGCGCACGGGCTGCCCGTGCCGTTCGGCGTGCCGGGCGAGCTGTGGATCGGCGGCCCGGGTGTCGCCACCGGCTACCACGAGCGTCCCGATCTCACCGAGGCGCGTTTCCGCCCCGACCCGTTCGCTCCGGCGCCCGGCGCCCGGATGTACCGCACCGGGGACGGCGCGCGGCTGCGTGCCGACGGTGTCATGGAGTTCCTGGGCCGTCTCGACGACCAGGTCAAGCTCAACGGCCACCGCATCGAACTCGACGAGGTCGAGGCGGCCCTGGCCGCCCAGCCCGGGGTCCGGGCGGCGGCGGTCGCGATCAGGACCGACGCCCGGGGGCTGCCCCGGCTCGTCGGGTACGCCGTCCCGGCCGACACCGGCCGGCCGCCGGGTGCCGAGGAACTGCGGCGCGGGGTCCAGGAGATCCTGCCGCACTACGCGATTCCCGCCAGGACGGTCATCCTTCCGGCGCTCCCGCTCAACGCGAACGGCAAGGTCGACCGCAAGGCGCTGCCGGAGCCGCCGGAGCAGGGGCCCGGCGACGCCCCGGCCGGACCGCGCACCGGCACCGAGAAGGAAATCGCCGTGCTCTGGGGCGAGGTGCTGGGCCGGGACGGCGTCGGGATGGACGACGGCTTCTTCGAGCTGGGCGGCGACTCCTTCGCCGCGCTGCGGCTGGTACGTCTCGTCGAGCAGCGGTGCGGCGTACGCGTCGCGCTGCTGGACCTGTACCGCAACGCCACGGTGGCGCGGCTGGCCGAACACGTCGACCGGCGGACCGGCACCGAAGCCAGGGCCGTATCCGGGTCCGGGGCCGCATCCGTATCCGGGTCCGGGTCCGGGTCCGGGACGACGGAGACGACACCCGGCGGGGAGGGTTCGCTGCTCCAGCACTTCACGCCGGACCGCGAAGGACCCCTCGCCGCCACCCTGGTCTGCATCCCCTACTCCGGCGGCCAGGCGCTCTCCTTCGAACCGCTGGCCAGGTCGCTGCCGGACGACTGGTCGGTGTACGCGCTCCAGAGCCCGGGCCGCGACTGGAGCCGTCCGGACGAGCAGGCACTGGACTTCGACATCCTCATCGAGCGGTGCCTCGACGAGATGCGGCACCTGCCGGGTCCGCTGTATCTGTACGGGCACTGCCACGGCTCGGCGATCACCGTGGAACTGGCGCTGCGGGCCGAGGCCGAGGGCCTCCCGCTGGCCGGTGCGGCGATCGGCGCCATGTTCCCGATGGCCCGCCTTCCCGGACGGTTCTTCGACTGGGTCTACCGGCACTTCCCGGTCGACCGGCTGGTCTCCGACCGCGCCATCCTGGAGGAGATCCGGGCGCTGGGCGGCGGGATGTCGGAATTCGACGACCCGGAGGAGTACGCCTTCGCGATGCGGTCCGTCCGGCACGACGAGCGCGGCTCCGAGGACTACTACGCGCGCACCCTCAGCCAGGAACGCGGCCAGGGCGCCGGGCGGGTGCTGCGCGCCCCTCTGCTGAGCGTGGTCGGCTCCAAGGACCGGGTCACCGAGCTGTACACCGAGCGCTACCAGGAGTGGGAGCACTACGCCGACGACGTCGAACTGGCGGTCATCCCCAAGGCGGGCCACGGCTTCCTCAAACACCAGGCGGTGCAGCTCGGCGCCGAACTCGCGCGCTGGGCGGCGAACAGGAGCGCTCCGGACGAGTCACCGGCACCACCCCCGGCCGAACGGGCCCCCGCCGCGCGTACGGCGGATGCCCCCGACGCGGGTACGGCGCAGGCTCCCGCCGCGCACAGGGCACAGGCTGCCGCCCGGCGTACATCACAGGCTCCCGCCGGGCCGAAGCCGAGCCTCGGCCGGTTCGCCGCCGTGGCGGCGGGCCAGTTCGTCTCCACGGTCGGCAGCGCGCTCAGCCAGCTGGTGATGAGCCTGTGGGTCTATCAGCAGACCGGACGGATCACCGACTTCGCGTTCGTCACGGCGGTCTCCCTCCTGCCCGGCCTGCTGCTGGGGCCGCTCGCCGGGGTGGTGGCCGACCGGTACGACCGCCGCAAGGTGATGCTCTTCAGCGACCTGGGCGCCGGGCTCGCCACGCTGGCGATGATCGGGCTGATCGCCGGTGACCGGCTGAACATGCCGTACGTCTACCTGCTCTGCGGACTGACCTCGGTCAGCGCCGCCTTCCAGCGGCCCGCGTATCTGGCGGCCGTCGCCCAGCTCGTCCCCAAGCCGTTCCTCGGCCACGCGAGCGGTGTCACCCAGCTCGGTACGGGAGCGGGCGCGCTGTTCGCCCCGATGCTCGGGGCCGGACTGCTGAGCGTCATGTCCCTTCCGGCGATCCTCCTCATCGATGTGGCGACCTTCGTGGTGGCCGTGGGCACGCTGCTGCTGGTCCGCTTCCCGGACCGGATGTTCCGCCGCCGTGAGGAAGCCGTACGGGCGGAGATCGTGAACGGCTGGCGGTACATCACCAAGCGGCCCGGCCTGAAGTCCATGCTCTGGTACTTCATCGTCGACCACTTCCTGTACGCCGCCGGATTCGCCCTGATCACCCCGCTGATCCTCATCGAGTACGACATCTCCACGCTCGGGGTGGTGCTCACGGCGGGCGGCCTGGGCGCGGTGCTCGGTTCGGTCGCCATGGGCATCTGGGGCGGCACCCGCCGCCGTACCGACGGCATGATCCTCTTCATGGGCGCCAACAACCTCGGGCTGCTGGTGATCGGCCTCGCCGGGGAACCGTGGCTGCTGGTCGCCGGCATGTTCGGCATGGCGTTCACCGAATCCCTGATCAACGGTCACTGGATCGCGCTGCTCCAGCGGAAGGTCGGCCTGGAGCTCCAGGGCCGGGTCCTGGCCATCTTCATCACCATCGTCACGATGGCCATGCCGCTGAGCCACCTGGTCGTCGGGCCGCTCGCCGACCACGTCTTCCGCCCGATGCTGCTGCCCGGCGGCGCGCTGGCCGGTTCCTTCGGAGCCCTCCTGGGCACCGGTCCCGGCCGGGGTCTGGCGCTGGTCGTCATCACCAGCGGCCTGCTTCTCACCCTGTGGACCGTGCGCGCCTGGTTCAACCGGCGGCTGCGGTACGTCGAGGACGCCCTGCCGGACGCGGTCCCGGACGCCGAGATCGAGGACCGGGACACCGAGCAGCGCCGCGCGGACGAGAAGCTCCTGGGGACCGCCGGTGTCCTGGTGGCCGGGCCCACCGCCGCACCGGCCGCACCCACCACACGCACCACACGCACCCCTGCGAACGCCTCGGCCGCCTCGGCCGCCGAGCAGGAATGGCTCGACACCTGGCAGAGCGTCTACGACGCGTCGTACACCGGGTCGTGGGACGCGATGGGCGAGGACTTCACCGGCTGGGACAGCAGCTACGACGGGTCGGCGATCCCGGTCGCGGAGATGCGCGAGTGGCGCGACGCCACGGTCGACCGCATCCTCGAAACGCGCCCGCGCCGGGTCCTGGAGATCGGCGTCGGCAGCGGCGTGTTCCTGGCCCGGATCGCGCCGCACTGCGAGACGTACGTCGGTACGGACCTGTCGCCGGTGGCCATCGCGACGCTCGGCACGCAGCTCGAAGCGCACCCCGCGCTCCAGCAGCGGGTGGAGCTGCGGGCACAGCCCGCGCATGTCACCGACGGGCTGCCGGAGGGCTCCTTCGACACCGTGGTGATCAACTCGGTGGTGCAGTACTTCCCCAGCGGCGAGTATCTGACCGGTGTCCTGACCGGCGCGCTGCGGCTGCTGGCCCCCGGCGGCCGGCTCTTCATCGGTGACGTACGGAATCTCCGGCTCCAGGAGAGCTTCGCCGCCGCCGTCCAGCTCCGCCGCGCACCCGCCGGTACGGACGCCGGGGCGCTGCGGGCACTGACGGCGCGGGCCGTCGAGACGGAGAACGAACTGCTCGTCGATCCGGCGTACTTCACCGCCCTCGCGGCCGGACTCGACGCGATCGCGGCCGTCGACGTGCGGACGAAGCGGGCGACGACCGGCAACGAGCTGACCCGCTACCGGTACGACGTCGTCCTGGCGAAGTCCCCGGCCCGGACCGTCTCGCTGGCCTCGGCGGCCCCGCTGGTCTGGGGGACGGAGGTGACGGACCTGGACGGGCTCGCCGCCCTCCTCACCGTGCCGGGGCGTGTGCTGCCGGTCCGTGTGACGGGCGTACCGAACCGGCGGCTCGTCCCGGACGTGCCCGAGCCGGACGGCTCCCTGGCTCCCGACACCGAGGAGTTCCACGCGCTGGCCGCGCGGCTGGGTCTGTGGTCGGCGGCCACCTGGTCGGCCACCCGGAACGACCACGTGGACATCCTGTTCGCGCGGGCCGCCGACACCGAGGGCGCCGCGCTCACGGGCCTCCTGGGATCACCGGAACCCTCCGCCGACGCCTCTTCCGGGCCGCTCACCAACACCCCGGCACGGCGCGCGGTACCGGTCGGCTGACCGCCCGTCACACACCCACCGGCCCCGGCCGCCCACCCGACCGACAGGTCACCACGGGCAGCCGGGGCCGCCTGGTGTCCGGGGCGCCGCCCGGAGCTCAAGCCGCGTGCTCCGAGCCCTCTTCACAAGGAGTGGCAGGAAGGATCAGTACCCACCCACCCACCCACCCTGACTGACTGGCGAGTTGACGCCTGGTGACCGGCTTGCCACGGAGGGTGTCGGCGCTCTAGCGTGCCCAGAGAGCAAACAGCCCCCGCTCGGTGCGACAACACCTGCGGGGGCCTGACCAACAAGATCGACCACTTGAGAAAGCGATCTGATGGCTGACACCCAGTTTAGTGCTGCCCCCGACCCGTCGCGCCCGGCTCCGCCCGACCTCGCGGCATCTCCGCAGGCTTCTCACCCGATGGCCAACCCCGGCTACGGCAAGCGTTCGACCCCGGATCAACCGCCCAGGGGCTCCGCCGACTTCGCCCACCTGCCGCGCCGCGAGGCGGCCGTCGCCGCCTTCATCGACCGGCTGCGGGACGGCTCGGACATGTCCGTGAAGACCCTCGCCAAGGCCCTTCCGTACGGCCAGTGCGCACTGCGCACCGCGCTGCGGACACTCCAGGCCACCGGCCATCTGCGGCGGGGCCGCGAACACCTCTTCACGGAGGACGGGGCGCGCTGGGTGACGCGTACGTGGTTCTCCCGGACCGCACGCACGAACGCCTGGTGGTCCGCGTTCATCTCCGGTGACGTACCGCCCGACGACGGGGCGTCCGCCCGTAGGCAAACCCGCTCCCGCGCCTACATCCTGCTCGCCGCGCTCGGCCGGACCGCCCCCGCGCTGTCGCTGTCCGCCGCCGACTGCACGGCGCTGGAACCGCTCACCGCCACCTGGTTCGAGCGGGGCGCCACCGAACGGCAGGTGCTGCGCGCCCTCACCAACGGACTGCCCTCCGTCATCCACCACCCGGCGGCCTTCACCCGTAAGCGCCTGGAGGAGAAGCTCCCACCGGAACCGGTCATCGCCCCCCGGCCCGCGCTGCGGATCCTGGAGTGCGCCACGTGCTGCGCCCCGGGCCGCCCCGAGACCCTGCTCGACGGCGAGTGCGGCCCGTGCCGGGGCGAGCCCGCACCCGTACGCGGCCCGTCCCCGGTGCCCCCGGACCGGGTCCGGGCACTGGCCGCCGAGGCCCGCGCGGCGGCGTCCCGCCCCCCGGAAAGGACCCCCGTGTGACGGTTCAGTTGATCCGCCGACACCAGCCCGGGGCACCATGGAGGCGAGGAGGCGACACCATGACCCCCAGCTCCAGCGCCCACATCGGCCAGATGTCCGTCGAGGACTTCGAGGCGATCGCTCGTCATACGCCCGAGACGGTCACGCTCGAATTCATCAACGGAAAGCTAGAGGTCAAGCCCGTGCCGGACGGCGACCACGGTGAGATCATCATGTGGCTGCTGCGGCAGTGTCTCCAGCAGCGCCCGGAACTGGGCCTCTATCCGGAGCAGGGGCTGATGGTGGAGACATATCGCAACGGCCGTGCCCGCCCGGACGGCACATTGACGCAAGTCGGCAACTTCGCCGGGCACAGCGAATGGGCTCCGGCCGACGGGGTCCTCATGACCGTCGAGGTCACGTCGCACGACCGGGACACCGATCGCCACGATCGTGTGGAGAAGCGGGACGGCTATGCCGCTGCGGGCATCCCCGTCTACCTCCTGATCGACCGGGACGCCGAGCAGGTCGTGGTGTACACCGATCCGGAAAAGGGCCGTTACCGGAATCGCGTCTCCCACGCGTACGGCGCCACGGTCAAGCTCCCGAGTCCCGTTGCCATCACCCTGGACACCGAAAAACTCCAGGACTACGCGCGCTGAAACGCCCGAGGGCGGCACCCCCTCGTGAGAGGAGGTGCCGCCCTCGGTCAGGACGGTTGATCAACCGGCGGCCGGAGCCTGGGGTCGATCAGAAGTCCATGTCACCGCCCGGCATGCCACCCGGAGCACCGGCGGCGCCGGCCTTCTCGGGCTTGTCGGCGATGACGGCCTCGGTCGTGAGGAACAGCGCCGCGATGGAGGCCGCGTTCTGCAGGGCAGAGCGGGTGACCTTCGCGGGGTCGATGATGCCCTCGGCGATCATGTCGACGTACTCGCCGGTCGCGGCGTTGAGGCCGTGGCCGACCGTCAGGTTGCGGACCTTCTCGACGACGACGCCACCCTCAAGACCACCGTTCACGGCGATCTGCTTGAGCGGGGCCTCCAGCGCGAGCTTGACGATCGCGGCACCGGTGGCCTCGTCGCCCGAGAGCTCCAGCTTCTCGAAGACCGAGGAAGCCTGGAGCAGAGCCACGCCACCACCGGCGACGATGCCCTCCTCGACGGCGGCCTTGGCGTTGCGCACCGCGTCCTCGATGCGGTGCTTGCGCTCCTTGAGCTCGACCTCGGTCGCGGCGCCGGCCTTGATGACGGCCACGCCGCCGGCCAGCTTCGCGAGGCGCTCCTGGAGCTTCTCGCGGTCGTAGTCCGAGTCGCTGTTCTCGATCTCGGCGCGGATCTGCTTGACGCGACCGGCGACCTGCTCGCTGTCACCGGCACCGTCGACGATGGTGGTCTCGTCCTTGGTGATGACGACCTTGCGGGCACGGCCCAGCAGGTCCAGGCCGGCGTTCTCAAGCTTGAGACCGACCTCCTCGGAGATGACCGTTCCACCGGTGAGGATGGCGATGTCGTTGAGCATGGCCTTGCGGCGGTCACCGAAGCCCGGGGCCTTGACGGCGACGGACTTGAAGGTGCCACGGATCTTGTTGACGACCAGCGTCGACAGCGCCTCGCCCTCGACGTCCTCCGCGATGATCAGCAGCGGCTTGCCGGACTGCATGACCTTTTCGAGCAGCGGAAGGAGGTCCTTCACGTTGCCGATCTTGGAGTTGACGATCAGGAGGTACGGGTCGTCGAGGGACGACTCCATGCGCTCCATGTCGGTGGCGAAGTACGCCGAGATGTAGCCCTTGTCGAAGCGCATACCCTCGGTGAGCTCCAGCTCCAGACCGAAGGTCTGGGACTCCTCGACGGTGATGACGCCTTCCTTGCCGACCTTGTCCATGGCCTCGGCGATGAGCTCGCCGATCTGGGTGTCAGCGGCGGAGATGGAGGCGGTCGAAGCGATCTGCTCCTTGGTCTCCACGTCCTTGGCCTGCTCCAGCAGGGCGCCGGAGACGGCCTCGACGGCCTTCTCGATGCCGCGCTTGAGGGCCATCGGGTTGGCGCCGGCGGCCACGTTGCGCAGGCCCTCACGGACGAGCGCCTGGGCGAGCACGGTCGCGGTGGTCGTACCGTCGCCGGCGACGTCGTCCGTCTTCTTGGCGACTTCCTTGACCAGCTCGGCGCCGATCTTCTCGTACGGGTCCTCGAGCTCGATCTCCTTGGCGATGGAAACACCATCGTTGGTGATCGTGGGGGCGCCCCACTTCTTCTCGAGGACGACGTTGCGGCCCTTGGGACCAAGGGTGACCTTGACGGCGTCGGCGAGCTGGTTCATCCCGCGCTCGAGACCGCGCCGTGCCTCCTCGTCGAACGCGATGATCTTAGCCATGTGAAGTGGTCCTCCCGGACTGGGGTGGATTGCTCCGGACCGTGTCGGCGCCCGCGACGGACGGCCTGAGAGCCATGCGGTTCCTTGCCCCGCCGGCTCTTCGGGCCTCACCGACCCGGTCCATAAGTTGTCACTCTCACTTGCAGAGTGCTAACGCCAATGATTAGCACTCGACCCCCGAGAGTGCAAGCTCCTCCGGCGTCTCCGGCGAGCGACCGCCCCTCGCGGAGACCGCCCGGACGGCACCCACCGCACCCGGTCCGGGCACCCGCGAGCAGCGAGGACACAGGCGCGCGGGCGCGCGGGCGCGCGGGCGCGCGGGCGCGCGGGCACGGGCAGCGGGGCACGCGCACGGGCACGGGCAGCGGGGCACGCGCACGCCGGGCACGCACGAGGGGCCCGTATCCCATCTCTGGGATACGGGCCCCTCGGCGTGAGTGCGTCGGTGGCCGATCGCGCCGGGATCAGACGGCGAGCTTGACCATGTCCGCCTGCGGACCCTTCTGGCCCTGCGAGATCTCGAACTCCACTCGCTGACCTTCTTCAAGGGTGCGGTAACCGTCCATCTGGATCGCGCTGTAGTGGACGAAAACATCCGCACCACCGTCGACCGCGATGAAGCCGTAGCCCTTCTCCGCGTTGAACCACTTGACGGTGCCCTGAGCCATGCCTAACTCCCCTATTACTGGCCCTTGCGCGGGGCCATACTTCGCGCCGGAACGCGTCGACCGCGGCTGAATGTATCTGCCCAACTGCCCTCTGCAACAGGTCAATCGGACGAGAATTCTGGGCATGGCTGAACACGCATAGCGATGAATTCACTGCGTTCCAGGGCAAGTCGGGCCGGGCAAAGCGCACCTAAAGCGCAAACGGCACCGGGAGTTCGGCCCCATCTTGTCGCGTTCTCACGGGCGTTGGGCGCGTGGAGCGGAGGGGCGTTCCCTTACTCTATCGCGCTCAACCATAAAGAACGGCCCCCTCCGCTTCGCTTGCGGAGAGGGCCGTGGGAGTTACGGAGTGTCAGCAACCGCCCGCGACGGCGGGGATGATCGAGATGCCCGCGCCCTCGGGAGTGGCGGTCTCCAGGCCCTGCTCGAAGCGGACGTCGTCGTCGTTCACGTAGACGTTCACGAAGCGCCGCAGCTTGCCCTGGTCGTCCAGGACACGGGCCGCGATGCCCGGGTGGTCGGCCTCCAGGGACTGGATGACCTCGGAGAGGTTCGCTCCCTCCGCCGGGACCTCGGCCTGGCCACCGGTGTACGTACGGAGAATGGTGGGGATGCGGACCTTGACGCTCATGGTGGGGTGCCTTCCTTCAGTGGTGGGCGGTGGTGCTCGGCGGGCCCGCCGCCCGGCAGGGCGCGGGCCCGGAGCGGGCCGGACGGGGACGGCGTGGTCAGCCGGCCAGGCCGGCGGCGCGGAAGGCGTCGAGACTCGCGGGGATCGTGGCAGTCGGCCCGGTCGTCGGCGCCACGGCGTCCAGCGTCTTCAGACCGTCGCCCGTGTTGAGCACCACGGTGGTGAGCGTCGGGTCCAGGAGTCCGGCCTCGATGAGCTTCTTCGTGACACCGACGGTCACGCCGCCCGCCGTCTCCGCGAAGATCCCCTCGGTGCGCGCCAGCAGCTTGATCGCGTCGACGATCTGCTCGTCGTTCACGTCCTCGACAGCGCCGCCGGTGCGGCGGGCGATGTCCAGGACGTACGGGCCGTCGGCCGGGTTTCCGATCGCCAGGGACTTGGCGATGGTGTCGGGCTTCTGCGGCCGTACGACGTCGTGCCCGGCCTTGAAGGCGGTGGACACCGGGGAGCAGCCCTCGGCCTGGGCGCCGAAGATCTTGTACGGCTTGTCCTCGACCAGGCCGAGCTTGATCAGTTCCTGCAGGCCCTTGTCGATCTTCGTGAGCTGCGATCCGGAGGCGATCGGGATGACGAGCTGGTCGGGCAGCCGCCAGCCGAGCTGCTCGCAGATCTCGTACGCGAGCGTCTTGGAGCCCTCGCCGTAGTACGGGCGGAGGTTGACGTTGACGAAGCCCCAGCCCTCGCCCAGCGGGTCGCCGATGAGCTCCGAGCAGAAGCGGTTGACGTCGTCGTAGTTGCCCTCGATGCCGACGAGTTCACCGCCGTACACGGCGGCCATGACGACCTTGCCCTGCTCCAGGTCGTGCGGGATGAACACGCAGGAGCGGAAGCCGGCGCGGGCGGCGGCGGCGCCGACGGCGCCGGCGAGGTTGCCGGTGGAGGAGCAGGAGAGAGTGGTGAAGCCGAAGGCGCGGGCGGCCTCGACGGCGATGGCGACGACGCGGTCCTTGAAGGAGTGCGTCGGGTTGCCGGAGTCGTCCTTGACGTGGAGCGAGCCGGTGATGCCGAGTTCGCGGGCGAGGTTGTCGGCCTTGACGAGCTTGGTGAAGCCGGGGTTGATGTTCGGCTTCGTGGCCACGTCGGCGGGGACGGGCAGCAGCGGGGCGTAGCGCCAGATGTTGTCGGGGCCCTCCGCGATGCGCTTCTTCAGCTCTTCGGGGCCCCCGCTCGGCAGGTTGTACGCGACTTCGAGCGGCCCGAAACAGGAGGCGCAGGCGAAAAGGGGACCGAGGCCGAAGCGCTCTCCGCATTCGCGGCACGAGAGGGCGGCGGCGGGTCCGAGATCGACGGCGCCGGAGGCGGATTCGTGGTGGACGGTCTGCACAGCCATGGAGGCGAGGCCCTTTCTCCTCATCTTCCTCGCGACGCACTTCGCCGCGAGACGGAATTGGCACCTTCCCCACCGTGACCTCGCGGTCGGCGGGATGGTTGCCGGGGCTTCAACGGGCCGTTCCCTCTGCCCCTCTGGATGAGCGGTATGGCGCCGGACCTGGGGTCCGGTGCGTTTTTCCACGTAACGGCCCCCGGCATGCGGCAGCCATTCGTGTTGTTCAAGACTGTAACGGAAGTAGCGGGCGGTTGAGATGGTCGTCCGCACCGCGAGATGGATCACGTGCAGGGAGTGCCGACCGTGCTGGAAGAGGTGGAACGCTGGCTGACCAGGCGTTCCTGGTCCGTGGCCGACCGCCCGCTCGACCGGATCCTGGCGGCGAAGGCGATGCGAAGCAGCACGGTGAGCGTGGTGCTGCCGGCGCTGGACGAGGAGGAGACGGTCGGCGAGATCGTCTCGGTGATCCGGCGTGAGCTGATGGAGAAGGCGCCGCTCGTCGATGAGCTGGTGGTGATCGATTCCGGTTCGACCGACCGTACGGCGCGGGTCGCCGCGGCGGCGGGCGCGCGCGTGGTGCACCGGGACACGATCCTGCCGCGACTGCCCGCGCTGCCCGGCAAGGGCGAGGTGCTGTGGCGGTCGCTGCTGGTGACGAGCGGGGACATCGTGTGCTTCGTGGACGCGGATCTGCGGGAGTTCTCGGCGGACTTCGTCTCCGGGATCGTGGGGCCGCTGCTGACCGACCAGGACGTGCGGTTCGTGAAGGCGATGTACGACCGGCCGCTGAGCCGGGCCGCCGGGGGGACGGCGGGTGGCGGCCAGGGCGGCCGGGTGACCGAACTGGTGGCGCGGCCACTGCTGAATCTGCACTGGCCGAGGCTGGCGGGCTTCGTCCAGCCGCTGGGCGGGGAGTACGCGGCGCGGCGCTCGCTGCTGGAGCGGCTGCCGTTCCCTGTGGGGTACGGCGTGGAGCTGGGCCTGCTGGTGGACGCGCTGGACACGGAGGGGCTCGACGCGCTGGCGCAGGTCGACGTGGGGGTGCGCGTCCACCGCCACCAGGACGAACGGGCGCTGGGGCGGATGGCGGCGGCCATCTACCGTACGGCTCAGCTGCGGCTGTCCCGGGCACATCTGGTGAGGCCGCGGCTGACGCAGTTCGAGCGGGGCGAGGACGGTTTCGTACCGAGGACGCACGCGGTGGACACGGAGGAGCGGCCGCCGATGCTGGAGATCGCCGAGTACACGGCCGGGCGCGCGGCGTGACGACCGGTCTCCAGGTCAGGTGCCGGGTCGCCGCCCCGGCGGGGCACGCGCAGCGTGACGAGTGAGGCACGACTCACCCCAGCGCGGGCATGTCCGTACGTTTGAGCGTTTCGGCTACGGGCTAGGTTCGGCACATGGTCTCCGAGCAGCCCGCCCAGGTCCCCGTACGGACCCCCGCCCAGGTCCTCGTCGCGTCCAACCGCGGCCCCGTCTCGTACACCCTGCGTGACGACGGCGCGCTGGAGGCGAAGAGGGGCGGCGGCGGACTCGTCTCGGGGCTGTCGGCCATCGGGTCCGACGCGGACGCGGTGTGGGTGTGCGCGGCGCTCGGCGCGGGTGACCGGGAGGCGGTCCGGCGCACGGGCGGCAGGCTCGACCAGGCCGACACGGGCGATCAGCGGGTCAGGATGCTGGGGATCGCGCCCGATGTGTACACGGACGCGTACAACGGCGTGGCCAACTCCACGCTCTGGTTCGTCCACCATCTGCTCTACCAGACGCCGCTGGAACCGGCCTTCGGGCCGGAGTTCCGCGCGCAGTGGGCTTCGTACGAGACGTACAACCGCGCCTTCGCCGAGGCGCTGGCCGACGAGGCGGCAGACGGCGCGGCCGTCCTGATCCAGGACTACCACCTGGCCCTGGTACCGGGGATGCTGCGGGCGCTCCGCCCCGACCTGAGGATCGGGCACTTCTCGCACACCCCGTGGGCGCCGGTCGACTACTTCCGGCTGCTGCCGGACGACATCGCGCGGCAGCTGCTGCGCGGCATCCTCGGCGCGGACCGGGCGGCGTTCCTGACGCGCCGGTGGGCGGACGCGTTCACCGCCTGCTGTACGGAGCTGCTGGGCGGCACCGGCAACACCAGGATCGGCGTGCACGGCCTGGGCGCGGACGCCGACTTCCTGCGCGAGCGCGCGCACCGCCCCGACGTGGACGAGCGGCTGGTGTCGCTGCGCGAACAGATCGGCGGCACCGACCGGAAGGTCATCGTCCGCGTCGACCGGACGGAGCTGTCCAAGAACATCGTGCGGGGCATGCGGGCGTACCGGCAGCTGCTGGCGGACCATCCCGAGTGGCGCGAACAGGTCGTCCATGTCGCCTTCGCCTACCCGTCCCGGCAGGACCTGGCGGTCTACCGCGACTACACGGCCGAGGTCCAGCGCGTCGCGGACGAGATCAACGCCGAGTTCGGCACGGATGGCTGGCTCCCGGTCGTCCTCCACGTCAAGGACGACTTCGCGCGTTCCCTGGCCGCCTACCGGCTGGCGGACGTGGCGCTCGTCAACCCGATCCGCGACGGCATGAACCTGGTGGCCAAGGAGATCCCCCTGGTCGCCGAGAACGGCTGCGCACTGGTCCTGTCGCGCGAGGCGGGCGCCTACGAGGAACTCGGCGAGGACGCCCTGGTCGTCAACCCGTACGACATCAGCGCCACGGCCGCCGCCCTCCACCAGGCGCTGAGCATGCCCCCGGGCGAACGGGCGGAACGCTCGAAGCGCCTGGCGGCGGCGGCGACGGCGCTCCCGCCCCAGCGGTGGTTCCTGGACCAGCTGGAGGCGCTGCGCGCGCTGCCCGCCTGACACCCCGGGCGGTACACGTCGGGTCCGGTCAGGTCCGGTCAGAAGCTGTTGTCTTTCCGTACTTGATCGCTGACTTTCTGCTGGTCAGACATGGTGTGGCGGATTCTGTGGCAGACAGGACACGTCGTGTCGTCTTGGTCGTGGAGGTCCGGGATGCCGTCGGTGGTCGGTTTGCTGGAGGAGCGGGAACAAGGTGCCCGGCAGCGGGTTGAGGTGTTGCGTGAGGGAAGCGGACCGGGTCCTTGCCGAGCTGCGCGACGCGGAGTTGTTCTGGGGAACGGTTCGTGAGTGCGCGGGAGGTTCTCGTCGAGGTTCTCGCTGGTCCGGGCGGTGGTGCTGACGTCGGGAAGACGGCTGTGCCGGTTGCGGAGAACACTGCCCCGTCCGCCATCCGAGCCGCCTTCGACCGCGTCCAACATAGACATCAGGACCTCCTGGCGTGCTCGGTGTCTCAGCAACTCCGAACTGCACCAGAGGCCCTGTCTTCATGCACGAACACGACCAAGTTCACCCGCCCCCGCAGCCACTTTCGATCACACCGCACTCAAGATCGATAGGACAACGGCTTCTTACCCACCTGCCAAAGCCGCTCCGGCCGGCCGCGTGGGCGAGGCGGGCGCTGTCTCAGCAGCGGTCGAAGGAGGGGCGGGAGTTGATGCACCGGGCGTTGACGAACGGGTCGTGTTGGACAGCCCGCTCCTGCTACGGTCATCCGTTCGCCGAGGAGGTCATGATGACTGTTTCCCTGCCTGTCGCTGCCCGAGTGGACCTGCGCTGTCAGCCGGTCGAAGACGTGCTGGAGCGAGTGGAAGAGGCTCTGCACGTGCGGCTGGATCGGGAGGCACTGGTACGCAAGCGCCGTTCCTTGGGGGGCCGTACGGAGCGGGGCACGTGGGTGCGTATCGAGCGGCGGGGATTCGAGCGGATTGGCCCGCAGGGCTGGAACGGGACTGAGGCCGCTGCCGTGCTGCAAGGGGTCGCGATGCCCGAGTGGTACCAGGGCGTGGCGTGGCGTGAGTCGGGCGAGCCGGTGATGTGGCGCGCAGATGAGCTGGAGCTGATTCCATCGCCGTCTATCGGCAAGGGTGCCCTGGTGCTCGAAGACCCGGACCTGCCAGCCGAGTGGTGGGAGGCGCTGAACGCTTCGCTGAACGCGCTTGCCTCACAGCAAACGCCCCGGATCGCGACGCCGGACACGGTGACGATCACGCAGGAGCAGGTGACCCAGACCCTCGGGGCGGTCTTCCCCGGGGTGGCCGATACGCGGATCGAGCGGTGGGCGCCGGCTCATGCGGACCTGACCTGGGCCAACGTGATGGGGCCGGAGTTCTCCCTCATCGACTGGGAGGACTGGGGCATGGCACCCCGGGGCCTGGACGCCGCGACACTGTGGGGCAACGCGCTTGCCGTCCCGGGGCTCGCGGACCGCGTCCAGCAGGAGCGGCGCGCGGACTTGGAGAGCCGGGACGGCAAGTTGATGTCACTGTTCTTCCTGGCGAAGATCGTCGGACCCCACGCGTACGAGGAGGATCCGTTGCTGGCGCCGGCCCGGAAGGAGGCCGAGCGTCTGGTGGCCGAGCTTCAGCTCTGACGGAGCCCGTGGAGGGCGCGCAGGTACTGACTGACGGCGGCGGTGTCCACCTCCGTGCCCAGGGCCCTGACCAACTGGGCCAGGTGCCCAGGGTCGTCGGTACCCACCGCCATCGCGGAGACGCTGGGCAGATGGAACGCGGTCCGGAACGCCGCCTGCACGCGGGACAAGCCATCGTGGGGCGGTCGGAGGAACGGCCGAGGATCGAATTCCTCCCACACCTTCCTGTGGCCGCCACCGAAGGGGCTCATGCCCCAGGTCTCGCCCGCCTGCCAGGCAGTACGCAGGACGGTGGTGGCGTCGAGGAGGTCGATGCCCACGAGGAACCCGGCCCGGACCATGAGGACGTCCGGAGACGGCAGGTCGTACACCTGGACCGTGCCGAGTGGCCCGGGGTCCCAGGAGGCCACACCCCAGACGCTGCACAGACCGTCGCGGGCGGCATCGGCCAGGGCGGTGCAGGCATTGCCGAGGAGGGCATGGCCATCGGCAGGGGACAGGCCCCCGAGGCTCCGTTCGGGGTTGTGGAGAAGCACGGTGTCAGGTTCCCTGCCGAGCTCCTGGGTGGCCTTCTCGATGGCCAGCCGCAGCCGGCCAGGATCGAGGGAGTGCTCAGCACTTCCGGCGCTCGGGAAGAAGCCCACCTTTGTGGAGAGGGCGAACTTCGGCAGCAGATCGGCCGCCGTCTCGGCCAGTACCACGTGCGAACGGAAGCCGAAGTAGGGAGCCGCGGTGTCCAGGGCGGTGACGCCGAGGTCGAGTGCGGCCGTCAGGACGTCCCGGTGGTGACGAGACCGGTGTAGGCCGAGGACAAGACGGGGGTCAGCTCCGTGCACAGTTCCTCCTTCAGCAGGATCCCGGCGAGCTGTGCCACGTCCACGCCGGTCTTCTCGGCGGCGTCGGCGATGTCGACGGGGTGGCCGCTCAGCAGCAGGGCGAGGGCGGGGCACGCCTTGCCGGCGAACGTGAGCTTCTTGCCCGCGGCGAGTACGTCCACGGTGTCGTGGTGCTGCTCGATCACGGGCTCGAAGTCGGTGACGCACACGACGGCCCCGGGCTTGCCGAACAGGCCGGTGGCCGGGACGTGCCGGGCGGCCAGGCGTTCCCGCTCGCGGACATCGAAGAAGTCCTGCGGAGTCAGCTTCGTAGCCAGCTCGGCGACGGCGTCGGCCAAGAGCTGCTGCTGTCCCTCCCACTGGCCGGGGGAGTTCCAACGGCCCAGGTCGTAACGGAAGAGTTCCTGCGTGCGGGCCTGGTCGGCGAGCCAGGCGAGCCAGTTCACGCCGACGCGCTTCACGATGCCGAAGGTGGCGTGGAGGCTGTAGCCGTCGCCCTGGTCGTCGCGGGTGGCCTGGTGCCAGAAGCCGCGCGGGATGTGCATCACGTCGCCGGGCTCCATGACGCCCTGCCAGACGATTACCTCGCTGGGCTCGGCGGTGGTGGCGGAGTCGCGGTACATCGGAACCTTGCGCGAGGTGCCGCGGACTTCCCAGCTCTTGCGGCCGGCGAGCTGGACGATCAGGGTGTCGTGGTCGTCCCAGTGGAGCCTGAAGCCACTGGCGTCCTGAGTGGTCAGGTACGCGTTCACCTGCACCAGCTCGCGGGCCCACCACTGAAGCGCGCGGCAGGTGGCCTCCATGGCCGGGTCGAAGAAGTCGACCTCGTCCAGGACCATGGTGCAGCCTTCGCGCATCAGCCCGCCGACGCGGCGCATGTCGGCCATGGGGATGGCCTGTCCCCGCCGGGTGACGGAGGGCTGGATGTAGCGGCCGGGGTGCAGTTCGGCCCCGTCCTGGAAGATGCGGAACTGGGGCGTGGTGACGCTGCGGCGCATCACCAGGTCCAGCAGCTTCCTGGGGTTGAGCAGGCGATCGAGCAGATCGAGGTCCTCGATCGTTCCCCGGGCGAAAGCGGTTCCGAGTTCACCGGGCCCGTCCCAGCCGAGGGCCTTTTCCAGTGCGGTGACGAAGTGGTGGTCCACGTGTTCCTCCGGTCGGCGTCATGGGCGTGGGGCCCGGGGACCCGCCGTGGATGACGGGCCCCCGGTTGGTGCTGTGGGATGCTGGTGGTGCTACTCCTGCGGGAGGTTCAGGCCGTCGCGGTTCTCACCGTCATCGCCCGCGGAGGTGCCGGTGGAGTCGGACTCCGCCGCCGCAGCGGTGAAGCGGTCCTGGACCTTGATCAGGCTCTCGACGCCGATCAGCAGGTCTTCCTTCTGTGCTGCCATGTGTGTCTCCAATTCCCGGAAGTCCAGGGCCGACGGGTGCCGGCCCAGCCCCGATGGGGCGTGCCTCACCAGCCCGGTTGTTTCCGGGCCGGTGGGGAGACGGGGGTGGCGTGAGGCCACGGATCGAGCGAACGCGGGATTCATGCCGGAAGCCGGCTGCTGGTCAGCGGCCGGGATCACCAGCGATGGCCAGGGTGACCACCAGGACGGTGACGGCAGCGGCATAGAGGAGCACGGCGAAGTGTTGGCGCCAGCCCCACGCAGCTCGACCACGTACCCGGGGATCCCGTTCTAAGGGAGCTTTCAACATTGGAAGGCGGCCACTACGCCGCCCCCGGCGCGATGGATGCCGGCTGAAGGGCACGGACCGACGACGAGGTACCGCCACAGCGGGGGCACTCGCACGGGGGATAGCGGCCGGGGTTCGAGAGGATGTCGAACGGGTCGCCTTCCAAGACCCGTGTGCTCGGCGACCACGTCCGGCCCGAGTCCCGCGACACCCGAATGCTCATCAGGACGCGGGGCTCTGTGCCCAGGTCAGGGGTTTTCTTGAGGGCCGTTCGCTCTGTGTCAGGAGTGCCCGCCGAATCGTTCAAGGCGGTCGTCCTCGGTCGCTTCGCCATGTCCAGAAGGATCGCGATCAGGACGCTGGGCCAGAAAGGCCCAGCGGATTACCCAACTTGGGTAGCATCACGGTCGGTTGAGACCTTGAAGCGATCCGTAGTCTTCCTCCGGAGCGTGCCCGATGCCCGAGACACGTCGTACGAAGGAACTACCAGTAAGTCTGCTCACCGAGCCCGAGATGATCGAGGCGTGCCGCGTGCGCGACTTCGCAAGGGTCTTTCGCCTGGTGAAGACGCGGGCGGGCATCTACCCGTCGATGATCGCGCGGCAGTGCGAGCTGACGCCGAGCCGAGTGGGTGAGGTGATCGCGGGTCAGCGGCAGCTCCTCCACATGGAAGTGATCGAGCGGATCGCCGATGGATTGCGCATCCCGGGTCACATGCTCGGGCTTGCCCGCCGCACGTGGGAGACGCCGGCTGTCTTGGCCGTGGCCGAGCGGGAGAGGCCGGAGTTCGGTCACCTGCCCGGTGAGTCGAAGCCACTCAGCGCCTTACCGGGCGTGGAGGTGGACAGCATCCTGGCTCTGGCCGCCGGGACCAACCCGAGCCCATCCACGCTGCACGCCCTGCGTTCTTCGATCGAGGACTACTGGCGTCGCGACGACGAGCACGGGGGCGAGACACTCCGGCCCGCTGTCGTCGGCCAGCTGCGATACGTCGAGGGGCTGCTGAAGGACCAACGACCGACGCCGATCCAGCACGGCCTGTACGGCATCGCGGCGGAGCTGGCGCGGCTGACCGGGTGGACGTACTTCGATGCTCGGCAGTACCACCAGGCCCGCGCGTACTTCTCGGAGGCTCTTCAACTGGCCCGGGAGATTGACGACCACCCATTCATGGCCAACGTTCTGGCGTGCATGAGCCTGCAAGCGACCTACCAGGACAAGCCGGCGGACGCCCTTGCTCTGGTGTCTGCTGCCCAGGACCAGGCCCGAGCGGCCATCGGCACGACGCCGAGAGTCCGGGCCATGCTGGCCATGCGTGAGGCGTTCGCCCACGCGACCTTGGGTGACCGGACCGCGACCCACACCGCGATCTCCGAGGCGCACAGTCAGTACGGCCGGATCAAGGGGGACGACCCGGACCCGGCATGGGTGACCTACTTCGACGAGCCGAAGCTCATCGTGGACACGGGCATCGCTCACGGCCGTCTCGGCGAGGCGGCGATCGCCGAACCGTTGATCGCGGATGCGCTGGAGCGGGAGGACCCCGCGAACCAGCGGGGTCGGGCGTTCCACGCCTTCTGGTTGGCCCGTACGCGGCTCCAGCGGGGCAAGCTCGACCAGGCGTGCCACACGGCGATCGAGGCACTGGTACCCGCCGCAGCCGTGTCGTCCGAGCGGTTGACCGGGCACCTTCGCGAGTTCTACGAGCAGCTTGCGCCCTATCGCGAGGTGCCGGCCGCGGTTGCCTTTGAGGCCCACCTACGCGCGATGCTTCCCCCGCAGGGTCAGCGAACCCCTTCGTCCATCAGGACGTAGAGGAGGCCGACGAGGGAGCCGCTGCTGACGATCTCGCGGCGGTCGATCATGCCCCGGATGTTCGCCAGGGGAATCCACTCGATCCGGTCCGACTCGTTCTTCTCGGTCGGCGGCCCGTCGTACGTGGCGCCGTCGGCGCGGAACAGGTGGTGCTGGGAGTCCGTGATGCCGTTCGCCGGTTCGGCGTAGATCAGCGGCTTCATCGGGCCCGGACGCCAGCCGGTCTCTTCGAGGACTTCGCGGGCGGCAGCTTCACCGGGGGTCTCATCCGCCTCCACCAGGCCCATGGGCAGTTCCCAGGCCCACGCGTCTGTGATGAACCGGTGGCGCCACATCATCAGGACCTCTTGGCGGTCGTTGATGACAGCGGCCACGGCCAGGTGGCGGAGCTTGACGACGTGGTGTTCCCAGCGGTGCCCGTCCGGCGTCTCGACGTCGGTGAGCCACAGGTTCACCCACTTGTTTTCGTAGATCGGACGTTCACCGTGGATCTTCCACTGCATCGCTGCGGCCCCTCTCGATCGGCCTCCAGCATCGCAGAGCCGTCACAGAGCAGTCCCTGAGTTCGGAAAATCGTGTCAGGGTGACGAAATGGGGGGTGTTACCCGCCGAGCTGCTTGAGGAAGTCCGTGACAAACTTCTCGACTTCTGACTTCTGGGTGGTGTCCTGGACATCGAGACACTTCTGCGATGGATGGCAGCGCCTCGATGTAGCTGATGCTCATCCCGCGGTCTCGAGCGGTCGCGGTGCGCATGGCATCTGCGATCCGTCCGAGAACGTCGTCGGTGAAGCGAGACAGTAGGTGTGGCTCGACCTCCAAGAGGGCCTTGTACATGTCGATGCCGAAGTCTGTTTCCCAGAGGATCAGGCGCACTGTCGTTACATCGGCGGCAACGTCGGCGGCTTCAGCGTCGCCCAGGCGATGGAGGAGAATGGCAGCGGCGCCGAGTGCCCGTTCACCACGAAGTCGATCGGCTTCGTCCTGAGACAAGCCCGTTCGGGTCCGAGAGGATCGCGTCCAGCGAGCTCAAGTCTTCACCCATATGCCAGAGTCTGAGTAGGGTCAGGTCAGGATCAGGTCAGCGGGCCGCAGGTCAGCGGGCCGTCGCCGCTCGGGCCAGCGCCGCCAGGAAGTCGACCACCGCCGCCGGGCCCTGGAGGCGCAGGTCGGCGCGGTCCGCCAGGTCGGGGACCTCCGTGCCGCTGCACACGAGCAGGCCCGGAAGGCCGTCGGAGCGGAGCTTCTCCACCGCCGCGTACGCCGGGAGGTCGCCCAGGTCGTCGCCCGCGTACAGGACGGTCTCGGCGCCGGTCTCGTGTACGTACTCCGTCAGCGCGACGCCCTTGTCCACGCCGGGCGGGCGCAGCTCCAGCACCATGCGGCCCGGTTCGACGATCAGGCCGTGGCGGGCCGCCAGACCGGTCAGCGGGTCGCGCAGCGCGTCGAAGGCGGCCCCGGGGTCGGCGGCGCGGCGGGTGTGGACCGCGAACGCCTGGCCCTTCTCCTCGATCCAGGCGCCCTGGGAGACACCCGACCGGTCGAAGATCGAGGGGAGTTCGGCGCGGGCCGCCGCCACGCCCGGGTGCGGGGCGGGGGCGCTGACGGTGCCGGTGGCCGCGTCCCAGCGCTCGGCGCCGTAATGGCCCAGGACGACGAGATGCTCCAGGCCCGGCACTCCGGCGAAGCCGCCGTACTCGACCGCGACCCCGGCGGGACGGCCCGTGATGACCGCGACGGACGCCACGTGCGGCGCGAGGGCGGCGAGGGCCGGGACGGCGCGCGGGTGGGCGCGGGCCGAGGCGGGGTCGGGGACGATCTCGGCGAGGGTGCCGTCGAAATCGAGCGCGACGACGGCTTTGCCGGGCCGGGCGAGAAGCGCGGCCAGGCCGTCGGCACCGGCGGACGTGGTCGGACTCGGCAGGGGATTCGCGTTGCTGCCCATGCCTCTGACCCTATCCGCGCATCCGGCTCGCAACCATGAACGGCCGGTGGATCCGGGCGACACGGCCGGCTCGGCGCCGCTCTCCGTGCTGCTTTCGGCGCTCACAGCGCTGCTTTCGGCGCTCAGCGCTGCCTTCTGTGCTCGGCCCTGATCCTGCGCAGCCTGTTCACCGTCACGGGGTCGTGCTCGGCGGCGCGCGGATCGTCCAGCAGCGCGTTCAGCAGCTGGTAGTAGCGGGTCGGCGAGAGGCCGAGCCCCTCCCTGATGGCCCGCTCCTTGGCGCCGGGGCCCGGCCAGCCGCGCGCTTCCATGGCGAGCACGGCGCGGTCCCGCTCGGACAGTTCGGCGGGACCGCGTACGTCGTCGGGGCCTCCCCGGTCGCCGGGGTCGGGCGGGTGTGCGGTCATATGACCGACACGCTACTCGGCGGCCTCCGCCTCCGTCGCGTCCCGGGCGATCAGACCGAGCACGTTCCGCGGATCCGCCCCGGGCTCGACCGCCTTGCCGATGTTCTTCTTGACGCTCTCGCTGACGCTCGCCCAGGAGTTCTTGCCGTACGGGTAAAGCTCGGAGGTGGACAGCGCCGCCAGGAAGCCGGTCAGGTGCTGGTACTTCGGGTCGTCCGCCATCGCCTCGCCGGCGCTGTAGGTGACCGGCAGCAGGTTGTACTGGCCGACGAAGTCGAGGACGTTCTTGTCCTCGTACACGAAGTCCAGGAACGTGCCGATCTCCTGGCGGTGGCCGTTCTGCTTGAAGGCCATCATCCAGTCGGCGACCCCCATCGACGCCGTGGCCTTGTCGTTGATGCCGGGCAGCGGGACCGTTCCGACCTTGATGCCGGCCTTCTCGGCGTCCTGCATGAGCGTGGGGTGGCCGTTGAGCATGCCGACCTGGCCGCTGGTGAACGCCTTGAAGGCGGTGGTGCGGTCGAGCTTGCCGGGGGCGATCGGGCCGGTCAGCTTCTTGCCGACGAGGTCCTTCTGGAGCCACTCGAAGGTCTTGGTGTTCTGCGCCGAGTCGATGTTGTACGAGCCGTCGGCGGTGTCGGTGTAGCCGCCTCCGCCGCTCAGCAGCCAGATCATGGTCTCGGCCTGGGACTCCTCGGAGCCCAGCGGCAGCGCGAAGGGCGTGGTCACGCCCTTCTTCTTGAGGGCCTCGGCGTCGCTCCGGATGTCGTCCCAGGTCTTCGGGGCGGTCAGCCCGGCGTCGTCGAAGAGCTTCTGGTTGAAGAAGAGCAGCCGGGTCGACGCGATGAACGGCAGCCCGTACTGGATGCGGTCGACCTTGCCCGCCTCGGACAGCTGGCTGAGGAAGTCCGACTGGGTGGGAACGGAGAGCAGTTGGTCGGCGCTGTAGAGCTTGCCCTGCTTGGCGTAGTCGGCGTAGGAGCCGATCTGCGCGATGTCGGGGGCCCTGCCCTGCTTGACCATCTCTTCGACAGCGCTGTCGATGGTCTTCCAGGAGCGGACGTCGACATCGATCGTGATGCCGGGGTGCTTGGCCTCGTACTCCTTGGCCAGTGCCGACCAGTAATGCTCGGAGCCGTTGGCCGAGCCGTTGCCGTAGTCCGCCGCGACGAGTCTGAGGGTGACGTCCCCGGAGCTTCCCGTGCCGCCGCAACCGGCCAGCGTCATTGTCATGCCCAGTGCGGCTATTGCCGCCGTCACTCCGAGAAAGCGCCGTCGCACAGCTCTGTTCCACCCTTTTTGATTCTTTGCGTGTGTTGCCGCTCGCGAAGTCCACGACGCCCGTGGCGACCGCCACCCCGTCACTCCTCGTGAGCAAACTGTGATTTTCCCCCATCCGAAGGCGGGGGGCCATACGGAGGCGGTTGCGCTTCGGCAACGGCTACCCCGTGATCACGTTCGTACTCCTGTCGCATGGCAGCTCGTTTGTATGGCCGCGCAACAATTTCAGGACAGTGGACTAGACCTTTCACCGTTCCACGCGGGACACTGTCCTCGTGAGACACGTCATCGCCCTCGATGTGGGCGGCACCGGCATGAAAGCCGCCCTGGTCGGGGCGGACGGCACGCTGCTGCACGAAGCGCGGCGGCCGACCGGCAGGGAGCGCGGGCCCGACGCCGTCGTCGAGACCATCCTCGGCTTCGCCGCCGACCTGCGCGCGTACGGCATCGAGCACCTCGGCGAGAGCGCCGTCGCCGCCGGGGTCGCCGTCCCCGGCATCATCGACGCCGAGCACGGCATAGCGCGGTACGCGGCCAACCTCGGCTGGCGCGACGTACCGCTGCGGGATCTGCTCGCCGCGCGGCTCGGGGACGTCCCCGTCGCGCTCGGGCACGACGTACGCACCGGCGGTCTCGCCGAAGGGCGGCTCGGCGCGGGCAAGGGCGCCGACCGGTTCCTCTTCGTCGCGCTGGGCACCGGGATCGCGGGCGCCATCGGCATCGCCGGGACCATCGAGGCCGGCGCCCACGGCTCGTCGGGCGAGATCGGCCATGTCGTGGTCCGGCCCGACGGACCGGAGTGCGGCTGCGGACAGCGCGGCTGCCTGGAGACGCTCGCCTCGGCCGCCGCCGTGACCCGGGCCTGGGCCGCCGCGAGCGGCGACCCGGGGGCCGACGCGGCCGACTGCGCGAAGGCCGTCGAGTCCGGCGACCCGGCGGCCGTACGGGTCTGGCGGGAGGCGGTCGACGCGCTCGCCGCCGGCCTCGTCACCGCGCTCACGCTGCTGGACCCCCGCACACTGATCATCGGTGGCGGACTCGCCGAGGCGGGGGACACCCTGTTCACGCCTCTGCGCGCGGCGGTGGAGGAGCGAGTGACCTTCCAGAAGGTGCCCGGGATCGTCCCGGCGGCCCTCGGCGACACCGCCGGCTGCCTGGGCGCGGGGCTGCTCGCCTGGGATCTGCTCGCCGCACCGGCCGCACCGGTCACCGCGCCCGCCACCGCACCGCCCGCCGAACCACTCGTCACGGAGGTATCCGTCTGATGGCCGCACACGCCGAAAGCACCGTACTCACCGGGGCCCGGGTGGTGCTGCCCACCGGGACCGTGGAGGGCGGGCAGGTCATCGTCGAGGGCGGCAGGATCGCGAGCGCCGCCCCGGCCGGCGCCGTACGGCTCGACCTGCCGGGCCACTGGGTGGTGCCCGGCTTCGTCGATCTGCACAACCACGGCGGTGGCGGCGCCTCGTTCACCTCCGGCTCCGTGGACGAGGTCCTCAAGGGCGTCCGTACGCACCGCGAGCACGGCACCACCACGCTCGTCGCCTCCCTCGTCACCGGCGAGACGGACTTCCTCGTCCAGCGCGCCGGAATCCTCTCCGAGCTGGTCGAGGAGGGCGATCTCGCGGGGATCCACTTCGAGGGTCCTTTCATCTCGCCGTGCCGCAAGGGCGCGCACAGCGAGGCGCTGCTGCGCGACCCCGACCCGGCCGAGGTGCGCAAGCTGGTCGACGCGGCACGCGGCACGGCCAGGATGGTGACGCTCGCGACCGAACTGCCCGGCGGCATCGACTCCGTACGGCTGCTGGCCGAGCTCGGCGTGATCGCCGCGATCGGGCACACGGACGCGACGTACGAACAGACCGTCGAGGCGATCGACGCGGGCGCGACCGTCGCCACGCACCTCTTCAACGCGATGCCGCCGCTCGGGCACCGGGCGCCGGGGCCGATCGCCGCGCTGCTGGAGGACGAGCGGGTCACCGTCGAGCTGATCAACGACGGGACGCATCTGCACCCGGCGGCGCTGGAGCTGGCGTTCCACCGCGCGGGCGCGGGCCGCGTCGCCTTCATCACGGACGCGATGGACGCGGCGGGCTTCGGCGACGGGCTCTATCAGCTCGGCCCGCTGGCCGTCGAGGTCGAGCAGGGTGTCGCGCGGCTGGTGGAGGGCGGCTCGATCGCGGGCTCCACGCTGACGCTGGACACGGCGTTCCGGCGGGCCGCGACGGTGGACCGGCTGCCGGTCGAGGACATCGTCCGGTCCATCTCGGTCAACCCGGCGAAGCTGCTCGGGCTGTACGACAGGATCGGTTCGCTGGAGCCGGGCAAGGACGCCGACCTGGTGGTCCTGGACGCGGACTTCGCGCTCAAGGGCGTGCTGCGCAAGGGCGCGTGGGTGGTCGAGCCCCACGTGGGCTGACCCACGGATTCGCGGGAAGGCGGTCGGCCCGGACTCTGGGCCTGCCGCCTTCTTTTTGGCATGATCACCCCGGTAACCGGCCGCACGCGGCCGGAAGGCGCGCGTTCTCCGGGGGTGCGACGGATGATCCGGACGGTCTCACCCGACGTCGCGGCGGGCCGCGAGCGGCTGTCGCCCAGCCCGTTACGCACGGGCAGGACGGCCCCGGCCGCCAGGGAGACGTGGGGGGCGTATGCCACTCGTCAGCACCGGTGAACTCGTCACGGCCGCAGCGGCCGGGGGACGGGGCATCGCCGCCTTCAACGTCATCACGCTGGAGCACGCGGAGGCGATCGCGGCCGGCGCCGAGCGGGCCGGGATGCCCGCGATCCTGCAGTTGTCGGAGAACGCGGTGCGCTTCCACGGCGGCCGTCTCGGCGCGGTCGGCGCCGCCGTGGCCGCCGTCGCCCGCGCCTCCTCCGCGCCCCTCGCGCTCCACCTCGACCATGTCGAGTCGGTGGAGCTGCTGCGCGCCGCGCCCGCCGGGGGCTTCAGCTCGGTGATGTTCGACGCGTCGAAGCTCCCGTACGCGGAGAACCTCAAGGCGACCACAGAGGCCGTGCGCTGGGGCCACGACCACGGCATCTGGATCGAGGCGGAGCTGGGCGCGGTGGGCGGCAAGGACGGCGACCGGCCCCTGGACGCGCATGCCCCGGGTGTCCGTACGGACCCGGCGGAGGCCGTCGTCTTCGTCGCCGAGACCGGCGTGGACGCGCTGGCCGTGGCGGTCGGCTCCAGCCACGCCATGATCCGCCGCACGGCCACCCTCGACCACGCACTGATCAGCGCCCTGCGGGCGGCCGTGTCCGTACCGCTGGTGCTGCACGGCTCGTCCGGGGTGCCCGACACCGAGCTCCGCCGGGCGATCGCCGCCGGCATGGTCAAGATCAACGTCGGTACGGCCCTCAACACGGCCTTCACCGGCGCCGTACGCGCCTTCCTGGCCACCGACCCGTCGGCCGTCGACCCCCGGAAATACCTCGTCCCGGCTCGCGAGGCGATGGCCGGGACGGTGGCGGGAGTCCTGAGGGTGGTCGGCCGGGCCGCCGGGCGGCCGCTGCCGGAGCGCACGGACGACACGCGGACGGATGGCGCGCGGACGGACGGCGCGCGGACGGATGGCGCGCGGACGGATGGCGCGCGGACGGGCGGCCGGA
The DNA here is from genome assembly GCF_044454085.1 of Streptomyces sp. NPDC051569. Taxonomy (NCBI): domain Bacteria; kingdom Bacillati; phylum Actinomycetota; class Actinomycetes; order Kitasatosporales; family Streptomycetaceae; genus Streptomyces; species Streptomyces sp. NPDC051569. Next base: position 172,143 of record NZ_JBITDJ010000008.1, on the reverse strand, counting down.
CACCGGCCGGCCCGCCGGTCCGCGACTGATCAGCCCTTGCCGTGACCGGCTGTCAGTTCGAGCTGGTCGAGATTGGCCTCGCACTGGTCGCCCTGCTCACAGGAGACCCTGATCGTGTTCGATCCCTTGGCGAGATTGACGTACGCGTAGGTGTTGGTCCAGCCCTTGTCCCAGGCGCCCTCGGGGGCATGGGCGAAGTTGGCCATGTTGATGCTCTGGGCGGGCGCCTTGTCGTTGATGGTCAGCGTCGTCTTCGCGTCCTTGCCCGGCACGCCGTACTTGATGTGCAGGGTGTACGCCCCGCCCTCGGGCACCTCGACGGTCCAGGTCGCCGCCGCACCGGCCGCGTTCAGCGACACGTAGGCGCCGCTCGCGCTCTTCGCGCCCGCTACATCGGACGCGGTGGACGCGGGGCCGCTGAGCTGCAGGGTCGCCGCGTCCTGCTTGGGCAGCTCGACCGGTTCCTCCTCCGCGCCGCCGGGCTCGTCGCCCGGCTGCTGGGACTGGTCGGCGGTCGGTGCGCCGGTCGGTGCCGTGTCGTTCTTCTTGTCGCCGTCACCGTTGGTCATGACGGCGACGGCGATACCGATCACGACCACCGCGACCACCGCGATCGCCCCGATCAGCAGGCCCTTGGTGTTGGGACCGCCGCCGCTGCCGCGCCCGCCGCCGCGCTGGGCCGGGACCTGACCGGTGCCGCCCGCGCCGTGCTGGGCGGGGGGAGCGCCGTGCTGGCCGCCCTGCTGCTGGCCGTAGGGCGCCTGGCCGTACGGCTGCTGCTGCGCCTGGCCGTACGGCTGCTGCCCCTGCTGCTGCCCGTACGGCTGCTGCGGGGCCTGCTGCTGCCCGTACTGGCGCTCGCCGACCGCCCTCACCTGGTTGTACGAGGTTCTGGGATAGCCGTAGCCGCCCTGGCGCCCCTGATTGGCCGCCGCCGCCTGTCCGTCCTCGTACAGATAGCCGAACGGGTCGTCGTCCTCGGGCGTGCTCGCGCCGTTGTTCCCGGCCGTCATCCCTGGTCACTCCTCACCATCTCGCCAGCGTCGCCGACCGGCCGAGCCTACCTCGGATGCACAAGCGTACCGGCGGCCCTTGACGCGATAACGGCCGCTGTGCGGCACACCGATGAACGTGCGAGGCCGGTCCGGCTAGCCCGCTCGCCGGTGCACCTTGTTCCGCGATCGCTTCTCGACGTACATCCGCTGGTCAGCGGATTGCAGAACTTCCTCGACCGACATGCCGCAGCTCGCCCAGCTGATGCCGAAGCTCGCGCCGACCCGGACCGCGCGCCCGTCGACCCTGATCGGCGGAATGATCGCGTTCCGCAGGCGTACGGCCAGGTCAGCGGCGTCCGCCGAGCCCAGACCGTCCGCCAGCACGACGAATTCGTCACCACCGAGCCGGGCGACGGTGTCCCCGTCGCGGACACCCGTGGTCAGCCGCCGGGCGACCTCGATCAGGACCTCGTCGCCGGTGTTGTGCCCGAACCGGTCGTTTATCGACTTGAAACCATCAAGGTCGCAGAAAAGGACCGCGAGGCCCTTCGTACCGTCTTCCGCGTCGCCGTCGTCACCGGGCGGGACCATGTGGACGTGGTGGTCGCCCTGACCGCCACCGGGGCCGAATCCGGCAGCCGGACCGAATCCCGCGCGCGGCCCGCCACCGCCTCGTCCGCCCGCGCCCTCCTCGTAGCCGTCGTACCCGTCATAGCCGTCGTACGCGTCGTACCCGGGCTCGTAGATGACGGTGCCCTCGTACCCGCCGTACGCCGCGTCCAGGGCCTCGACCGCCGTCTCCCGCATGGCGTGCGGCCGTGAACAGAGCCGGGCACTCAGGCGCGAGCGCAGCTCCGCGCTGTTCGGCAGGCCGGTGAGCGAGTCGTGCGAGGCGCGGTGGGCGAGCTGGAGTTCGCGGCTCTTGCGCTCCTCGATGTCCTCGACGTGGGTGAGCAGGAAGCGGGGGCCGTCCGTGGTGTCCGCGACGACGGAGTTGCGCAGGGAGACCCAGACGTACGTGCCGTCCCTGCGGGTCAGCCGCAGTTCGGCGCGCCCGCCCTCGGCGGAGGTGCGCAGGAGGGTGCCGATGTCCTCGGGGTGGACCAGGTCGGCGAACGAGTAGCGGCGCATCGCGGACGCCGGGCGGCCCAGCAGCCGGCAGAGCGCGTCATTGGTCCGCAGCAGGCGGCCGTGCTGGTCACCGCCCATCTCGGCGATGGCCATCCCGCTAGGTGCGTACTCGAACGCCTGCCGGAAGGACTCCTCGCTGGCCCGCAGCGCCTGCTGCTCACGCTCCAGCCGGACGAGGGCCCGCTGCATGTTCGCCCGCAGACGGGCGTTGCTGATCGCGATGGCCGCCTGGGACGCGTACATCTGGAGGGCTTCCTGCCCCCAGGGGCCCGGACGGCGGCCGCCGCGCGGCCGGTCGACGGAGATCACGCCGAGCAGTTCGCTCACGCCACCCGACGCGTACATCGGCGCGTAGAGCCGGTCGTGGGGGTGCCACTCGTCCTCGAAGCGCGGGTCGGGGCCTTCGGTGTACCACTGGGGGACGTCGTCCTCCTGGAGCACCCAGCCCTCGGTGTGCGGGATGAAGCGCAGGCTGCCCCAGCTCTCCCCCATCGTGAGCCGGCGCTCCCAGGAGGCGCGGGAGCCGACCCGGCCGGTGATCAGGGATTCCGCGGCGGCGCTGCCCGCGAAGGCGGCGACGACGAGATCGCCGTCGGCCTGGACGACATTGACGCACGCGAGCTGGTAGCCGAGCCCGGCGACGACGCCGTCGGCGACGGTCTGCAAGGTGTCCGCCAGGCTTCTGGCCGTGTTGAGTTCGGCGACGGCGTCATGCAGCTGTCGCAGGGTCGCAAGACGGACATACGGCTCCGACTCGGTCTCCATCGCTCGCTCTCCCCGAGACCTCGACAGCAACTCCAGGATTCTCATCGGCTCTCGTGTGGCACTGTCCCCGCCACTGAATCACAGCGAGCTGTCTGCCCGGTACACAGGGTCAACAAATACTGCACACTGTGAGTCAAGTCACATGAGCTGATGAACGGGACAGAGCGCCTGATGAGGGCCACTCCATACCTTTCAGGGACGCACATTTTGACTGCTCCTGGGGGCGCTCACCGGCGTGTTGCTGATAGGGCGACGCGCTGACCTGCGGAGTGCGCCCCGGGCCGGAACGAGGCAGGTCCTAGGACCAGCCTGGTCCCCTGGCCCGATGCGGTGGGCCGGCGGCCGGGGTTAGCGTCTCTCCCGTGCCCCAGACGACTTCCGCGACCCGTCCCCAGGCCATCCCCCATCCTGAGGGGGTGAGCGATGATGAGTTCCGCGCCGCCCTGTCCCGACTGGCCGCGGGTGTCGTGCTGGTGACAGCGCACGAGCCCGCCTTCAGCGCGGACGGCCCGCGCGGCGAGGACGCCGGCATGACCGCGACCGCCTTCCTGTCGGTCTCGCTGGACCCGCCCCTGGTGCTGGTCAGCGTGCGCAACGGCTCCCGGATGGACGACCTGCTCGCCGAGCAGCCGCTGTGGGCGGCCTCGCTGCTGACGGAGCGCCAGCGGCACATCGCGGGCCGGTTCTCCATGAAGGGCCGGATGAGCGACCGGCTGCTCTTCGAGGACATCCCGTCCCGGCGGGGAGAGGTGAGCGGCGCACTGCTGGTCGAGGGGTCGCTGGCGGCGCTGGAGTGCCGTACGGAACAGCGGGTCGAGGCGGGCGATCACACGCTGGTCATCGGCCGGGTGCTGGCGGCGGAACTGCCGAGCGGGGAGGACGGGCCACTGACGTACTTCAAGGGGAAGTACCGGAAGCTGGGGGCCTGAGCGGTCCTGGGCCTGGCGGGCCGGGCCCGGCGATTCCGGGGCCCGGCGGTCCTGGGGGCCCGGTCCGGAATGCCTGGCGGTCCCCGGTCCGTCGCGGCGTACGACCCGTCGCGGCGTACGGCCCGGTCGTGGCGTACGACCCGTCGCGGCGTACGGCCCGGTCGCGGCGTACGGCCCGGTCGTGCCCTACGACCAGTCGCGGCCCGTGCGGCCGCGCTTCGTCTCGCCGCGCTGCTTCTTCTCGCGCAGCCTGCGCTCGTTGATGCCGCGCGGGACCTTCGACTTACGGCGGGCACGCGGCGGTGGTGCCGTCGCCTCGGCGAGCAGGGACGCGAGCCGGACCAGCGCCGTCTCCCGGTTGCGCCACTGAGAGCGGTGCTCCGACGCGCGTACGGCGATCACCCCGCCCACCAGCCGGGTCGCCAGCCGCTCCAGCGCCCGCTCCTTCCACACCGGTGGAAGGGCCTCCGTCTTCGCGACGTCGAACCGGAGTTCCACCTGCGAGTCGCTGGTGTTGACGTGCTGGCCGCCGGGCCCGGACGACCTGGAGAAACGCCACATCAGTTCGGCCTCCGGCAGGGAGACCGAACCGCGGATGACATACGGGGGTCCGGACATGTCCCTATGATCTCGCGTCCGCGCCGCCACCGTCACCCGCTTTTCCGCGCCGCCGGGCCCGCCGTGATCCCGCAATCGGGTAAAGAAAGTAAAGCCGAACGGAACTACCCGGACCTCTGCCCGCGTTATGCCGGGTGACGGTAGCTTCGGGACGGTTCGAAGCCCGCACACGACAACGAAAGGGACATCCCATGGCTGTAAGCCTGTCCAAGGGTGGCAACGTTTCGCTCACCAAGGAGGCGCCGGGTCTGACCGCCGTGACCGTCGGCCTCGGCTGGGACGTCCGCACCACCACCGGCACCGACTTCGACCTGGACGCGTCCGCCATCGCGGTGACCGCGGTCGGAAAGGTCGTCTCCGACAGCCACTTCGTCTTCTTCAACAACAAGTCGACGCCGGATCAGACGATCGTCCACACCGGCGACAACCGCACCGGCCAGGGCGAGGGCGACGACGAGGCGATCAACGTCAACCTGGCGGGCCTGCCGGCCGACGTCGACAAGATCGTCTTCCCGGTCTCCATCTACGACGCCGAGACCCGCAGCCAGAACTTCGGCCAGGTGCGCAACGCGTACATCCGCATCGTCAACCAGGCCGGCGGCACCGAGATCGCCCGCTACGACCTGAGCGAGGACGCCGCCACCGAGACCGCCATGGTCTTCGGCGAGCTGTACCGCAACGGCGCGGACTGGAAGTTCCGCGCGGTCGGCCAGGGTTACGCCTCGGGCCTGGTGGGCATCGCCACCGACTTCGGCGTCAACCTCTGACACCGAAGGAAGCGATGAACCGGGTGGGCGTCAGCCCTGGCTGACGCCCACCCGCACCGTCCCCTCCCCACACAGCGTGCCTTCGCGGTCAGTCGCGCGCCGGCCTGCCGTCGCCGTACAGCCAGGTGTCCCACACCCCGCCGAGATCACAGCCCGCCTCCTGCTCCGCGTACGCCGTGAAGTCGCCCGTGCTCGCGTTGCCATGACGGTGCGTCCGTGCCCAGCCCCGGAGGATGCGGCGGAAGGTCCCGTCGCCGACGGTCTCCCGTACCCGGTGCAGGACCATCGCGCCGCGCCCGTACACCGGCGGCCGTGAGATGTCGGCCGCCGTGGGGGGCTCGGCCGGAGGGAACGCCCAGTTCCTGTCGTCGCCGTACGCCTCGTCGAAGCTCCGCCGGACCGGCACCCCCCGCGTGTCCGCCTGCCAGAGCCACTCCGCGTACTGGGCGAAGCCCTCGCTCAGCCACATGTCCTGCCAGGAGGCGGGCGTCACCGAATTGCCGAACCACTGGTGGGCCAGCTCGTGGACCAGTGTCCCGGCATCGACAGGACCGGGGAGGAAGGGCCTGGTCTGGGTCTCCAGGGCATACCCGGAGTCGTTCCGGCGGCCGATGATCACACCGGTGGAGGAGAAGGGGTACGGCCCGAAGGTCTTCTCCGCCCACGTCATGATCCCGGGAAGCGCGGCGAGCAGCTCCGCGCTGTCCCCGGCCACGGACGGATCGACCGCCGTGTACGAGGCCGTGTGCCCCTCGCCGCCCGGCGTCTCTTCCGTGTCGTACGGCCCGATGGCGACCGTGGCGAGGTAACTGGCCATCGGCTCCGCGCAGTGCCAGACGAACGTGGTCCTGCCGCCCCGTGTGCGCGAGCCGCGCGGCTCGCCGTTGGAGACGGCCTTCAGCCCGGCGGGCACGGTGATCCGGACGTCGTACGCCGCCTTGTCACTCGGATGGTGGTTCCCCGGGAACCACGCCATCGACCCGGCCGGCTCGCCGAGCGCGACCGCCCGCTCCCCTCCGCCGGGCCTCAGCCACCCCTCCTCCGACGCGTCGGGGTCGGTGACCGGCCGGGGCGTGCCGGAGTAGCGGACGACGGTACGGAAGACGTCGTCCCGGCCGAGGCCGGTGCGGGGGCGCAGCGTGAGTTCCGTGCCGGCCCGGCGGGTGGTGGCCGGCGCGCCGTCCACGGTCACGGAGTCGACCGTCATCCCCGCGAGGTCGAGGTTGAACGCGCTGAGGTCCCGTGTGGCGCGGGCGGTGATCTCGGCGGTGCCCGTGAGCCGCCCGGTGGCGGGAGTGTAGTCGAGGGTCAGCCCGTAGTGCTGGACGTCGTAACCGCCGTTGCCGAGCCCGGGGAAGTACGGGTCCCCCACCCCCACGGCCCCCGGCCGGCCGCGCACCCCGCCATCGGCGGCGCACCCGCCGAGGACGAGCAGGGCGAAGGCTGTCGCGGCGGCCAGGGAGGAGCGGTGGTTCACCCGACGATCGTAGGTCCCGGTGCCGGAGCGTGCCGGTACCGAGGCAGGGGCCCAGGCGGGCGCGCCCAGGCGGGTGCCGAGGCAGACACCCAGGCAGACACCCAGGCAGGCGCCCAGGCGGGCGCGCCGAGGCCGGGGCCGGAAGACCGCGGCTCGCCCGGGGGCGCCGTCGTGACACCATCGAGTCCGTGCTCGACATCGGCTACTCCCTCTCCCGGCGCTTTCCCGACCCCCCGCAGACCGACTACCGCCTCGCGGACGTCCGGGCGCTGCGTCATGACCTCTTCTGCGGGGACGTCTACCTCGCGGACACCAGCGCGGACCGCGAGGTGTCCACCTCCTGGGGGTGGGTGCCGGTGCTCGACTTCGCGTGGGCGCTGTGCGACATCGTCGAGCAGATCGACCGCGACCCGCGCGGCAGCCGCTCCTCCAAGCCGCAGTTCGCCGAGCTGGACTTCACCGAGTCGGCGGACCGGATGCTCTTCCAGCGGCGCTTCGGCTGGGTGGACGTGGAGGCGGACTGGATGCCCGGCGACGAGCCGCCGATCACCTTCAGCCACCGGCTGCTGCGCCGTGAGTCCCGCGACTTCCTGCACGATCTGATCGCCGACCTCGCCGACATGCACGAGGGTCTGACCGACAATCCGATCGTCTGGGACCTCCAGTCCCGCTTCCCTCGCGTCTGACCAGGGACGATGTAGGGCCCACGCAGCTCCCCCACGCCCTGGTCACAGGGTCCACCCACCGGATTCCGCATCGGCAGGCGTACAACGCGCGGCGCCGGGCACACGAGGTTGTGCCGGGACACGGCCGGGAAGCGGGCGACCGCTTCCTCCCCCCACCGAGGCTGTGTCTTTGGAGCTCCACGAAGGCCCCGACCCATCCCCCCAGGTCGGGGCCTTCGGAATGCCCGGCCCCCGTCACCGGCCCTCACCCGGCCACCTCACCGCATCACGCCCGGCATCCCGCCCGCGCCAGGACCCGCCCCGGCCCGGCACCGCCCGTCCCGGCACCGCCCGTCCCGCCCGTCCCGCCCGGCCGTCCCGGCTCAGTCCTCCACCCGCACGCCGATCTGCGCCGCGAACGCCGGTGCCAGCTGGAGCAGCTGGGCCGAATTGATCACCGCGCCCGCCAGCCGGTCGAGGCCGCGTGCGATGTCCAGCTCGGCGACCGACCGCAGATCGACGTCCTTCATCCGCGCGCCGCTGAGGTCCGCCCGCCTGAGCGCGCAGTCCCGGAACTCGACCCGCTCCAGCTCCGCTCCCCCGAAGTCCGCTTCCGACAGGACGCAGCCCTCGAACACCACGTCCTTCAGCCGGGCCGTGCGCAGATTCAGATAATCGATCTTCCCGCCCCGGAACAGCACCCGCTCCAGCACCGCCCCGTGCATCTGCGCCCCGCCGAGCCGGGCGTCGACCACCTCCACATCGCGCAGCGACACGCCCGCCAGATCCGTACCCACACCGCGCACGCCGCTGAGCACGCAGTCGATGAACCGCGCGCGTCCCAGCACCGTCCCGTCCAGCCCGACCCCCCGGAGCGCGCAGTCGATGAACCGCGCGCCCCGCCCCACCTGCCCGGCCAGGTCGACGTTCTCGAACTCCAGCCCGTCGTAGTCACCGTCCGGCTCCAGGCCGCCGCCGTACGGACTCAGCGGCGGCAGGCGCACCTCGGCGCGCCTCGCCGCGGAAACCCCGCTCTTCGTCGTCTTCCGTGCCATGTCCCCATGGTGGCCTACGCCACTGACAACACGCCCATGCCACGGCTCACTCATGTCACCGAGGCGCCACGCTCCGGGAAAGGCCGTCCCGGAGCACGGGAGAGGCCGTCCTGGAGCAGGGGAGCGACCGTGGGCGATCGGTCGTGACGCGGAGACCGCGAGGGGCGAAGAAGTCCGATTCATGGTGTTCTGTGCACAGACGTGGCGCAGCACCCGCCCCGTCACCACCGCCCCGGCAGAGATCCACTGCGAAGGAAGATCTCGATGAGCGATCCGGCGACCCCCGGCCCCCAGAGCGGCGCCCCGTCCGGCACCCCCGGTCCACCGGCCGACGCCCCCGACCCCCACCGCTGGTGGGCCCTGGCCGTCATCGCGACGGCACAGCTCATGGTCGTGCTCGACGCCACCATCGTGAACATCGCCCTGCCCTCGGCCCAGCGCGAACTCCACCTCACCAACGGCAACCGGCAGTGGGTGATCACCGCCTACACCCTGGCCTTCGGCGGCCTCCTGCTGCTCGGCGGTCGCATCGCCGACCTCGTCGGCCGTAAACGCACCTTCATCATCGGGCTCATCGGCTTCGCCGGGGCCTCCGCGATCGGCGGCGCGTCCGGCAGCCCCGAGATGCTCTTCGCCGCCCGCGCGCTCCAGGGCATCTTCGCCGCCCTGCTCGCACCGTCGGCGCTCTCCCTGCTCACCACCACCTTCACCAGCGGCAACGAGCGTGCCAAGGCCTTCGGTATCTTCAGCGCCATCGCGGGCGGCGGATCCGCCATCGGCCTGCTCCTGGGCGGCATCCTCACCGAGTACCTCTCCTGGCGCTGGTGCCTCTACGTCAACGTCCCCATCGCCGCGCTCGCCGTCATCGGCGCGTTCGCCCTGCTCAGCGACCGGGCCGGCACCAGGGGCGCGCACCTGGACATCCCCGGGGTCATCCTCGGCTGCGGCGGCCTCGTCGCCATCGTGTACGGGTTCAGCCAGGCCGAATCCGACGGCTGGACGTCCGTCCTGGTCCTGACCGTGCTCAGCGCCGGTGTCGCGCTCCTCGCCGCCTTCACCTGGTGGCAGACCCGCTCCCCGGGCCCGCTGCTGCCCCTGCACATCGTCCGCGAGCGCAACCGGGGCGGCTCCATCATCGTCATGGGCCTGACGACCATCGGCCTGTTCGGCGCGTTCCTGTTCATGACGTTCTTCCTGCAGAACATCCTGGGCTACTCCCCGCTCAGGACCGGCCTGGCCTTCCTGCCGCTGTCCGCCGCGATCGTCATCGGGTCGACGCAGATCTCCGCCCGGCTGCTGCCCCACGTAGCGCCGCGCTGGCTGCTGGTCCCCGGGCTGCTGCTCAGTACGGGCGGGCTCTACTCGCTGACCTTCCTCGACACCCACTCCAACTACCCGGAGCACATCCTGCCGGGCACCCTGCTGCTCGGTTTCGGCCTCGGGCTCACCTTCATGCCCGCCATCGCGACGGGCACCTCAGGAGTCGCCCCGGCGGACGCCGGCGTCACCTCCGCGACGGTCAACACCGCTCAGCAGGTCGGCGGTTCCATCGGCACGTCCCTGCTGAACACGATCGCGACGACCACCACGGCCACCTACCTGACCAGCCACCTCGCCGCCGCGGCCCGTACGGGCACCCTCACGGCGGCGAAGAAGCACTCCATCGTGGACACCGGTACGGTCCACGGCTTCACGGTGGCCATCAGCTGGGCGGCCATCATCCTGCTGGCCGCGGCGGTCATCGCCTTCTTCATGGTCACCGCCAAGTCCCCCGGCAAAGGCGCGGGCGGAGCGGCGGCGGCCGCCGCCTGACCGGCTACCGCCCGGCCGGTGCCCCGAGCGTCCCCAGCGCCCCGTCCGTCAGCCGGAACACCGTCCACTCGTCCTGGGCCACGGCACCCAGCGCCCGGTAGAACGCGATCGACGGCTCGTTCCAGTCCAGTACGGACCACTCAAGGCGCTCGTAGCCGCGCTCCACGCAGATCCGCGCCAGCTCCGTCAGCAGTGCCTTGCCGTACCCGCCGCCGCGCCGTTCCGGACGGACGTACAGGTCCTCCAGATAAATGCCGTGGACCCCACGCCAGGTGGAGAAATTCAAGAACCACAGCGCGAAGCCCACCACCTCGCCGTCGTCCGTCTCCGCGACATGCGCGAACGCGGCGGGCCGCTCGCCGAACAGCGCCTCACGCAGTTGCTCCTCGGTCGCGCGCGCCTCGTGCGGGGCCTTCTCGTAGGCGGCCAGCTCCCGGACCATGGCGTGGATCACCGGGACATCAGCAGCCGTAGCGTTGCGAATCATGACCGCAGCCTGCCTCTTTCCCGCCCGGCGTGCCAACAGCGACCGGGCGAGGTCCCCCCGGGATGTCGATCACGCCCCGGATCCCGTGTGACCGTGCGGGCACCGGACCTGTGCGCCGCCTCCGCCGCTCGCCCGTTCCCCCTCGTCCGGGGCCGCACGCTGTGCGAACCCCGCGCCAAACCCAGCGTCAAACCCCACGCCAAACCCTGGACAGCTGTGCGAACGGCGGTGTACGAACACCCTCATGAGCAGCACGGACAACGGCGGCATCTCCTTCTGGTACGCGCGGGACGGCATCCCCACCCCACGGGAGCCCCTCCCCGGTGACACGACAGCCGACGTCTGCGTCGTCGGCGGCGGCTACACCGGCCTCTGGACCGCCTACTACCTCAAAAAAGCCGTCCCCTTCCTCAACATCACCGTCCTGGAAGGCGAGTTCTGTGGTTACGGAGCCTCAGGACGCAACGGCGGCTGGCTCTACAACGGCATCGCGGGCCGCGACCGCTACGCCCGGCTGCACGGCCACGACGCCGCCGTACGCCTCCAGCAGGCCATGAACGACACGGTCGCCGAAGTCATCCGCGCCGCCGAAGAGGAGAAGATCGACGCCGACATCCACCGGGGCGGGGTCCTGGAAGTCGCCCGCTCCCCCGCCCAACTCGCCCGTCTGCGGGCGTTCCACGCCGTGGAAACGGCCTTCGGCGAAACCGGCCGCACCCTCCATGGCGCCCGCGAGACCGCCGAGCGTATCCGCGTCTCCGGAGCCGTCGGCTCCACCTGGACCCCGCACGGCGCCCGGCTCCACCCCGCCAAACTCGTCACGGGCCTCGCCGCCGCCGTCGAGGCGCTCGGCGTCACCATCCACGAGTCGACGCCCGTCACCGAGATCAAGCCCAAACACGCCGTCACCCCGTACGGCACCGTCCGCGCGCCGTACATCCTGCGCTGCACCGAGGGCTACACCGCGGCCCTCAAGGGCGCCCGCCGGACCTGGCTCCCCATGAACTCCTCGATGATCGCCACCGAGCCGCTTCCCGCCCACGTCTGGGACACCATCGGCTGGGAGGGCCGGGAAACCCTCGGCGACATGGCCCACACCTATATGTACGCCCAGCGCACCGCCGACGACCGGATCGCGCTCGGCGGCCGGGGCTACCCGTACCGCTACGGCTCGAAGGCCGCGCACCTCGGAGACACCGCCCGCACCGAGGCGGCCACCGTCGAAGCCCTGCGCGAGATCCTCGTCCGCTTCTTCCCCACGGCCGCGGACGCCCGCGTCGACCACGCCTGGTCGGGCGTCCTCGGCGTCCCGCGCGACTGGTGCGCCACCGTGACCCTGGACCGCACCACCGGGCTCGGCTGGGCCGGCGGATACGTCGGCTCCGGCGTCGCCACCAGCAACCTCGCCGCCCGGACCCTGCGCGACCTGATCCAGCAGGACTCCGGTCAGGCGGGACCCACCGAACTGACCACGCTGCCCTGGGTCAACCACAAGGTCCGCAAGTGGGAACCGGAGCCGTTCCGCTGGCTGGGTGTGCACGGCATGTACGCCGCCTACCGCACCGCCGACCAGCGGGAAGCCCGGGCGCTGACCACCGCGACCCACCCCGTGGCCCGTACCGCCGACCGCATATCCGGCCGCCACTGACGAATGTCCGCCATCGGACATCCGCACCTATCGGCGTGCAACCTTATGCCCCGGTCCCTGGTCATTCGGTGCGGAACACAGGGACCATGTGGGGGGAACGTTGCACACAAGCAGAACCAGGGCGGGGGCCGCCGTACTGGCCGCCGCGCTCGGCGCCGGGCTGATGACGGGGGCCGCCTCGGCGGCCTCACCGCTCGCCGCGGCCGACGCGCGGGCCACGGTGCCGGAAGCCCTCGGAGGCGGCGCCGTCGTCACCCTGATCACCGGCGACCGGGTCCATCTGAACGCCCGGGGCCGGGTCACCCGGATCGCCCACGGCAAGGGCCGCGAGCACATACGCGTCGTCACCCAGACGGTGGGCGGCAGCACCTACGTCATACCGGACGACGCGTGGAATCTCATCGTCCGGGGCACGCTCGACCGCCGGCTGTTCAACGTCACCGAGCTGGTCACGTCCGGCTACGACGACGCGCACCGCGCCTCCCTGCCGCTGATCGTCTCGTACGCCGGTATGTCGGCGGCCCGGGCCAGGTCGGCTGTCACCGCCACTCCCGCCTCGGTACGGCGCACCCTGCCGACCATCGACGGAGCCGCGCTCGACGCGCCCAAGCACGCCGCGACGGACATCTGGGCCGCCCTGACCGAGCCCGCCGCGACCGGGCGGTCCGCCGGCGCCACCGCGCGCACCACCGCTCCCGGCATCGCCCATGTGTGGCTCGACGGCCGCCGCAAGGCCGCCCTCGACACGAGCGTTCCGCAGATCGGCGCGCCGGCCGCGTGGGAGGCCGGGTACACCGGCAAGGGCGTGAAGATCGCCGTCCTGGACACGGGCGTCGACAGCTCCCACCCGGACCTCACCGGCCGGATCGTGGCGCAGAAGAACTTCTCGGAGGCGAGGGACACGGTCGACCGGGTCGGCCACGGCACGCATGTCGCCTCGATCGCGGCCGGGTCCGGCGCGAAGTCGGGTGGCAGGTACAAGGGTGTGGCGCCGGGCGCCACGATCATCTCCGCCAAGGTGCTCGACGACGACGGCTGGGGCGAGGACTCCGGGATCATCGCGGCCATGCAGTGGGCCGCCGACCAGGGGGCGAAGGTCGCCAACCTGAGCCTGGGCGGCCCGGACAGCCCCGGTGACGACCCGGTCGAGCAGGCGGTGAACTCGATCTCCCGGTGGACGGGCATGCTCTTCGTCGTCGCCGCCGGGAACGAGGGCCCCGGGAAGGGGACCATCGGTTCGCCGGGCAGCGCCGCCGCGGCACTCACCGTCGGCGCGGTCGACCGGAAGGACAAGATCGCGCCGTTCTCCAGCCGGGGCCCGGCGGCTGACGGCTCGCTCAAGCCGGACCTCACGGCCCCCGGCGTGGACATCGTCGCGGCGAAGGCGGCCCGTGGGGTCATCGGGAGCCCGGCCGCCAGCGGTTACGTCTCCCTGTCAGGTACGTCGATGGCCACCCCGCACGTCGCGGGCGCGGCGGCGATCCTCGCCCAGGAGCACCCGGACTGGACCGGCGCCCGGATCAAGCAGGCGCTCACCGCGTCCGCCAAGCCGACCGCCGGGCTCGACGCGTACGCCCAGGGCACGGGCCGTACCGATGTCGCCCGCGCCGTCAGGCAGACCGTCGTCACCGAGCAGACCTCGGTGGGCTTCGGTCTGCAGAAGTGGCCGCACGCCGACGACAAGGTCATCAGCCGGACCGTCACCTACCGCAACACCGGCGCGGCGCCGGTCACGCTGGACCTGTCGCTGACGGCTACCGGCCCGAAGGGCGGGGCCGCCCCGGCCGGCATGTTCGCCGTCGCCGTACCCGCGACCCCCGATCCCGGAACTCCTGACCCCGGCACCCCCGACCCCGAGATTCCCGAGCCCGGCACCCCTGAGCCCGGCACCCCTGAGCCCGGGACTCCCGACCCCGGAACCCCTGACCCCGAGATCCCCGAGCCCGGGAACCCTGAGCCCGAGACCTCGGAGCCCGGGAGCGCCGACTCCCGTATCGCCGGCTCCCGCATCACCGTCCCGGCCGGCGGGACCACCGAGGTCACCCTGACCGCCGACACCCGCCTCGGCACCCTGGACGGCGTCTTCAGCGGGGCGCTCGTCGCCTCTTCCGAGGACGGCCAGGTCGTGCGTACGTCCTTCGCCGCCGAGCGCGAGGTGGAGTCGTACGACCTGACGCTCAAGCACCTCGACACCCAGGGCAAGGGGACCGAGCCGGTCTTCAGCACGGTCTACGCGGCCGGCACCGGCCGGGTGCTGTACCCCGACGTCCCGCCCAGCGGGACGGTCAGCCTCCGGCTGCCCAAGGGTGAGTACTTCCTCAGCGCGGACCTGTATGTGAGGAAGTCGGGAGGCGGCTCGGGATTCAGCACGCTGGTGCAGCCGAAGCTGCTGCTGACGGCGAAGTCCACGGTGACCTTCGACGCCCGTAAGGCCAAGCCGGTCAAGATCACCGCACCGGCGTCGGCCAAGCTCCGCGAGGCGAGCCTCGTCTACCACGCGGACGGCCCGCTCGGCGGATACACGGGGGGATACGCCGTTTCCTCCGGCATGAGCATCGATGTCGCCCAGGTCGGCCCCGCCACCACCGCCAAGAAATTCGAGGCGTACACGGGCGGCCTGTGGGTCAAGGGCTCCACCCACTACAACCTGCTCTACAAGCGGACCGGCTCCCTGTGGACCGGCTTCACCCACAAAACGGCCGCCGGTGAGCTGGCCCGGGTCAACGTGCGGGTCGGCGCATCCGTCAAGAAGAAGCGGGCGTCGGTCCTCCCGGTGTGGGAGTCGGCGACCGCGAGCCTGGACTCCGAGACGCCGGTCTTCGCCGTCCCCGGCGGCGCGACGGAGTACGTGACCACGCCCGCCGGAGTGAAGTGGCGCTTCGGGGCGAGCCAGTACAGCGCTTCCGGGTACGAGGAGTGGTACGGCATCGGCGGCGCGGCCGCCTACCAGGCGAAGAAGACGTACAGCCGCACCCTGAACACCGGTGTCTTCGGACCGAAGGTCTCCGGCATGGACAGCGGCGTCCACTCGTGGGCCGACGCGGCCCTCATGTGTGTGTCGATGTTCACCGACGGCTCCGGCGGCCTCGGTGCCTCCCAGGTCAGCAAGGCCCGCACCGTGGTCACCGTCGGCGGCAAGAAGGTCTACGACCAGCCCGCCGCGCCCTGCGACGTCGTCGAATCGCTCGGTCTCGGCACCAAGAAGGTCGCGATCAGCACGGACGTCTCCCGCAGCACCGCGGTCGCGGCGGTGAGCACCCGGGTCACCTCGGCCTGGACGGTCACCACCGCACTCGCCGACAACGGCAGATTCGTGACCATGCCGCTGTCGACCGTGACCTTCCACCCGAAGCTCACGACCGCCGGCACCGCCAAGAAGGGCGGCAAGCTCACCGTGCCGCTCGCCATCCAGGGCCCGGCGGCCGGCAAGGGCCTGCGGGCCCTCGCCGTGCAGGTCTCGTACGACGGTGGCAAGACGTGGAAGAAGACCACGGTCGCCAAGGACAAGGCCGGCAAGCGGAGTCTGACGCTCACCCACCCGAAGAGCGCGACCTCGGTGTCCTTCAGGACCAGCCTCACGGACACCAAGGGCAACACGTTCGCCTCGACCGTCATCAAGGCGTATCTGCTGAAGTGACGGAGTCCGGGCCCCGGCCCGGACGGAAACGGCCGCGCCCGAGCCCCCCGGCCCGGGCATGAACAGCCACGCCCGGGCCCCCCGGCTCGGGCGTGGCCGGCCACGGAAGCGCCGGTCGAACGCCGGGGTTTCCGCAGCAGGCCTAGCTTCTGATGCTCCGTCAGTCCACCGTGACATCGGTGGGTGCGGGCCGCCCGGAACCGCCCGGCAGGGCGTCGGCCGACACCGCCCCTGCCGCCTCTCCCGCGCCTGCCGCCTCTGCCGCACGCAGGTGGCGCACCTTGGCCAGCAGGACGCCGGTGCGAGCCAGCACCATGGCCAGCGACATGAAGACGAAGGCGTTCGCGTAGACGTCCTGGCCGCTCAGCTCGTGCTCCACGCTGAAGCGCACGATTCCCTCGGCGAACCAGTGCTCGGTGCCGTAGGCGAAGAGGACGCGGGCGCCGGAGAGCACGATCCAGACCAGCGCGTACCCGACACCGCCGACCGTGCGGAACTCCCCGTCCTCGTCCCGGTAGGCGGGCAGGAGACCGCCGGCGAGCAGCCCGCAGACCACGCCCACGCCGACACCGGCGAGTTGGAGCGACAGGTCGTTGCCCGCTGTCGGGAAGGAGCGCACGAAGAGCGCGAGGACGACGGCGACCGCGAGCACGGAGCGCAGCATCCGCATCGTGGTGATACGCCGGCGTCCGAGGTCGGTCGCCAGGACGATGGTCAAAATCGTCGCGCCGGCGATCAGCGCGGTCAAAAACGGGCTCATGACAGGCTCCAGACCTTCCGCGGTTTTCCCTCGTTCCTCGCGGCGCTCTCGCCGCTCCGTACCGCTGTGAAAACGCTATGCCGGACCCAACCCCGGGGGTACGACCGAACGTTGGGATCGGTGTCCACCGATCGGTGGACACCGAGGACCGCGTGGTAGGACTTCGATGGTGCGTGGTCGTCCACGGTGGGAGGGAGCAGGGGCACGTGGTGCGGGAGAACGCGGTACGGGAGGACACAGCGCGGGCCGACACGGCAGGGCCTGACACGGCACGGCCTGACTCAGCGCGGACCGGAGCGGAGTACGGCCCCGCGACCGGGAGCCGCTGGTTCGGCCTGTGGGACGGCTACTTCGCGGTCTCCTACCTCGTCACGACGGCCCTGCTGTTCACCTCCGCCGGGGGCCGGACCGCGAGCGCGGTCGCGATCGGCGCGCTCACCCTGATCGTCGTCTGGTACGCGAGCCTCGGCCGGGGCGTGATGCTCCGCGACACCCGTGGGCACGGGCGCGCGAACATCGTCTTCTCGGCCGGACTCCTGGTGCTCTTCACCGTGGCGGCGGCGTCCGACCTGGTCAGCGCGTTCGCGCTGTTCGCCGTGGTCCCGATGCTGATGATGAGCCTGCCCTCACCGGCGTCCGTCGTGCTCGCCACACTCGCCAACCTCCTGCCGGTGACGGTGCTGTGGATCCGCGACGGCGCGCTCACGCCCGGTGTCCTCACCGTCCTGCCCACGTCGCTGCTCGGCATCGCGCTGTCGGTGCTTCTCGGGTCGTGGATCAAGCGGGTGGTGGGCCAGAGCAAGGACCGCGCCCAGCTGATCGACGAACTGCGCCGCAGCCGCGAGAGTGTGGCCCGGCTGTCCCGTGAGGCGGGTGTCTCCGCCGAGCGCGAGCGGCTGGCCCGGGAGATCCACGACACCCTGGCACAGGGCCTGACCAGCATCATCAGTCTGCTCCAGGCCGCCGAACCCGAGGTCGAGGACGCCCCGGACCTCGCGCGCAGGCACCTCGGTCTGGCCGGCCGCGTGGCCAGGGAGAGCCTGGCGGAGGCGCGTGACTTCGTCGCCGCGCTCACGCCGCCGGGGCTGCGGGAGAGTTCCCTGGTGCAGGCGATCCGCCGGCTGGCGGAGGGCCTGGCCGCGGAGACCGGGCTGACCGTACGGTGTTCCGTCGAAGGCGCGGAGAGACCGCTGCCGGTGCAGGTCGGTGTCGTACTGCTGCGATCCGCGCAGGAGGCGATCGCGAACGTACGCAAGCACGCCACGCGGGCCTCCGAGGTGGACGTGACCGTGGCGTACGACGCGCCCGGCGAGAGCGGCGAGAGCGGCGAGAGCGGCGAGAGCGGCGAGAGCGGCGAGAACACGGTCCGGCTCGTGATCCGCGACAACGGCGAGGGATTCACCCCGGACGACGAGGGAGCCGCCCGGGACGGGGAGCGGGAGGGATTCGGACTGCGCGGAATGCGGGCCCGCCTGGCGGAGATCAGCGGCGTCGCGGCGGTCCACAGCGCTCCCGGAGAGGGCACCACCATCGAGGTGACGGTGCCCCTGGGAATGTCCTCGGGGACGTCCCCGGGAATGTCCCCGGGGCAGGGCGGCGGGGAGACGGCCGATGGATGAGGCGAAGACGATCGAGGTCCTGCTGGCCGACGATCATCCGGTGGTACGGGAGGGCCTGTGCGCGATCCTGGAGTCGGCCGGTGGCATCCGGGTCGTCGGCCAGGCCGGTTCCGGCGAGGAGGCGGTCAGCCAGGCCGCCGCGCTCCGGCCGGACCTCGTCCTGCTCGACCTGCGGATGGGTGAGATGGACGGGGTCACGGCGACCGGGCACATCCTGCGCCGGTCACCGGGGACCAGGGTCGTCATCGTCACCACGTACGAGGACGACGCCGACATCCTGCGCGCCGTGGAGGCGGGCGCGGCGGGGTATCTGCTGAAGGGCACCTCACGCGCGGAGCTGATCGACGCGGTGCACGCGGCGGTCCGTGGCGAGACCGTCCTGACGCCCTCACTGGCCGGCAAGCTGTTCCGGGCGCGCGGGCCCGTGCCGTCGCCGCTGTCCGGGCGGGAGTGCGACGTGCTGCGGCTGGTCGGCCGGGGGCTGACCAACGCGGACATCGGCAAGGAGCTGTTCATCAGCGAGGCGACGGTGAAGACCCATCTGCTGCGCACGTTCAGGAAGCTCGACGTGTCGGACCGTACGGCCGCCGTGATCACGGCCATGGAGCGCGGATTGCTCTCCTGACGGCGCCGGAGCCGTCAGGCGGGGGGCGGACCGGGCGCCGGCAGGCGGAGGTGGAAGGCCGTGCCGGTGCCGGGCGGTGTGTCGGCGATGGTCAGGGTGCCGTGGTGGTGCCGAGCGATGTCACGGGCGATGGCGAGGCCGAGTCCGCTGCCGCCCGCGTCGCGCGTGCGTGCCTCGTCGAGCCGGGTGAAGCGGTCGAAGACGCGCTCGCGGTCGGCCGGGGCGATGCCGGAGCCGTCGTTGTGCACCTCGACGAGGATCTCGTCACCGGCCGGGGTGATGGTGGCCGGGGTGATGGTGATGGTGACGGTGACCCGTTCGCGGGCGTGCCGGAACGCGTTGTCGAGCAGGTTGCGCAGCAACCGGTGCAGATGCAGGGCGTTGCCCCGGACCGGGACGTACGAGGGTGCGTCGACGACGACCTGGAGGCCCGGCGGCCCGGGCCGCGCCAGCTCCTCGGCCGTACCGGCGAGATCGACCAGGGAGCCGCGCTGCGCCGGGACGTCGGGGCGGCTGAGGAAGAGCAGGTCGTCGGTGAGGTCCTGGAGGCGGCGGGCGGCGCGCAGGGCGTTCTCGGTGCTGCTCGGCCAGTCCGTACGGCCCGGGTGGGTGAGGGAGATCTCCAGCTGGGCACGGAGGGCGGTGACCGGGCTGCGCAGTTCGTGGGCGGCGTCGGCGACGAACCGGCGCTGCTCGCGGTCGGAGCGTTCCAGGCGTTCCAGGGTCTCGTTCGTGGTGGTGGCCAGCCGGAAGATCTCGTCCCGGGCACGCGGGACGGGCACCCGGTGCCGGAGCCGCCCGGCGCCGCTCTCGGCGAGGGCGGCGAGTTCGGCCCGGATCGCCTCGACGGGGCGCAGGGCGCGGCGCGTCGAGGCGTACGCGGTGACCGCCACGAGCAGCGCGGCCAGCGGGACGCCCACCGCCAGGGCCGGGTCGACGGCGCCTACGGCGGCCTCGGCCTGGTCGGGCAGGACGAGCACGTAGACGGTGTACCGGCCGCCGTCCGTACCGAACATGGTCGTCTCACCGGGCGGGATGTCGATGAGGACGCCGGTCGCTTCGAAGGAGCGGTGGGCGAGCCGCTCCGCCCGCGCGGGCACGGACGGCGGTCGCTCGGCCGGTGCGGAAGCGGACGGGTACGGGGCCTGAGACATGGACGGAGACATGGACGGGTACGGGGGCCGGGAGACGGACGGCCCCGGGCTCGCGGCTCCGGGCCGCCCGTTGGCCCCGGGCGCGTCCGCCGCGCCGCCGGGCGCCGCCGAGCGGTCGGGGAGCAGTCCGGGCTTGTCCGGGCTCGCGATGCCGTCCGGCCGGGGCCACCCGTCGAGGGGAGCGCCGATGCGGATGGTCCGGGTCGTGGTCCAGCCCGCCGTGGCCGTGGCGGGGGCCGGGGGAAGCTGGGCGGCGGGTACGGACAGATACTCCAGCCCGCCGCCGAAGGTACCGCCGCCGGAGGTAGCGCCGCCGGAGGTACCTCCGGCCTTGGGCGCGACGACGAAGTACGGCCATTCCAGCTGTCCGGTGACGAGCGCCGTCTGCTTGCCGAGGACCAGCGCCCGGGCCACCGCGTGCGCCTGCACCACGGACGTGGCGCGGGCCGCGTCCAGCTGGTCCGCGTACAGGTGCTGCCGCAGCCACCAGGCACCGCCGCCCGCGGCGAGGAGCGCGACGAGTCCCGCGAGCAGCGCCGTGCGCAGCCCCATGGGCAGCCGGTCAAGCATGGGCGGCCACATCGTCGACCAGCCGGTATCCGGCGCCGTGCACGGTCTGGATGCTGCGCCGCCGGAACGGGGTGTCTATCTTGCGCCGCAGGTTGCTGATGTACACCTCGATGATCGCGGTCCCGCCGTCGTAGGCGTGGTCCCAGACCTCGTCCACGATGTCCTGTTTGGCCACCACCCGCCCGCGTCCCCGGGCGAGCACGGCGAGGACGGCGAACTCCCGGGCCGTCAGGGCCAGCTCGGTGTCGCCGCGCCCGCAGCGGTAGGCGCCCAGGTCCAGCCAGAGATCTCCCACGCGCACCTGCCTGCCCCCGGCCGCCGAGGTGTCCTCGGTGGCACTCCGGCGTACGAGGGCGCGCAGCCGGGCCAGCAGGACGACGTACGAGAAGGGCTTGGTGAGGTAGTCGTCCGCCCCGGTGTCCAGGCCCTCGGCCTCGTCGTACTCGCCGTCCTTCGCCGTGAGCATGAGCACCGGGGTGGTCACGCCCGCGCGGCGCAGTTCGGCGCAGACGCGGTAGCCGTGCACGCCGGGCAGCATGATGTCGAGGATGATCGCCCGGTGCTCGCCGGTGAGGCCGCGCTGGAGACCGGTGAGCCCGTCGGTGATGTGCTCGACGGCGTACCCCTCCGCCTCCAGGCCCTGGCGCAGGGCGGCGCCGATCTGGGGGTCGTCCTCGATCACCAGCACGTTCAGTGGCTCGGCTCCGTTCATGCCTCAAGGATTACCTGACGCGCCGGGTCCGGCCCACAGGGCCTTCGGCCTCTTCAGGCCCGCCGAAGATCCTTAAGGTCTCGCCAAGGTTTTTGAGGTCCCTCAAGCTTCTTGGGTTCTCCGAAGCTTCTTGAGCTTCCCTTCGGCCCGTCGTCAGCAGGGTGTGGCTGAGCGCCGCACCGGCGGCGACCACGATGGGAGCGATGTCCATGACCCCCAGCAGACTCATCCGCGGCAGGCTCATCGGCTTCACCGTCGCCGCCACGTCCTCCGTGCTGCTTGTCGCCGGATGCCGGAGCGGCGGCGAGGACAGCGCGGCCTCGTCCGGCGACGGCTCGCGGATCGCCTCGCTGGAGAGCCCCGGGACGCCCGCGCAACCGTCCGGCGAAGCCGGTACGGCGCCCGGGAAAGGACCGAAGAAGGCGCCCCTGACGGACGAGCAGCGCACGGCGGCGGTCAACAGCTGCCGGACGAAGAAGGCTCAAGAGGCCGGCATCGAGACCAAGGTGAGCGCCGTCGACAGTCACGACGCCGGTTACGTCGTTCCCACGCACGACCTGGGGCCCATGGGCGAGAACATGGACGGCACCTTCGAGGGTTCCCCCCTGGTCAAGAAGTGGTGGGGCGAGATCGTCGTACCGTGCTTCAAGGATGTCGAGGGTCCGGAGATCCCGGGCGACGACGGCAGGACCGAGCTGCTCGCGGAGATGAAGAAGCAGTACGAGTGCATGAACAAGGCCGGTCTGGAGGATCTGCACGAGCCGACCCTCGACAACACCACCATCTTCACCCCCGACGGCACCTCCAAGTACATCGGCGGCAAGGCGGTCGACCCGCACACCATGAGCATCCTCAGAAAATGCGGCTTCGAAGGCTGATCTTCTTAAGGTCTTCCCAAGGTTCTTGAGGTCCCTCAAGCTCCTTGAGGTCTCCGCAGCTTCTTGAGCTTCCCTTCGGCCCGCCGTCCGCAGAGTGTGCCCGTGCGCCGCACCGGCGGCGACGGAGAGGGCAACGGTGGAAGCGGGAGCGGAGATCAGGCACGAGGACTCGGGGGAAGCCCTCCTCGAAGCCGACGGCGTACGGGGCGGCCGCCGTGGCCGACGCGGCCGACGGGGGCGGCGCACCACCGCGATGGTGCTGGGCGCGGTCTCCGTGGTGGCCGTCGCCTGCGGCGCCGCGTACACGTGGACGCGCGACGGGAACGCGGCCGCCCCGGCGCGAACGGGCCCCTCGGCGCCCGGGACGGCCGAGGTGGTACGGACCGACCTGAGCGAGTCCAGAACACTGCCGGGCATGCTCGGCTACGGCCAGACACGCACTCTGGCGGGCCACCGCGCGGGCACGGTCACCTGGCTGCCGAAGGTGGGCAGCACGGTGACGCGTGGCGGACAACTGGTGCGCGTCGACGACCGGCCGGTCACCGTCTTCTACGGCTCCCTGCCCCTGTACCGCACGCTGGGCGCACCGGAACAGCCCGCCGGACCGTCCTCCGCCGGACCGTCCTCCGCCGGACCCGGCGAAGCCGACCCGGGCACGGTCGGCACGGGCGGGGCGGGCGGCACGGGCGGCACGGAATCGGCCGGTACGGGTTCGGCAGGTACAGGTTCGGGTGGCACGGGCGCCGGGAGCGGCGGTGGCGCCGTGGCCGGGCCCGGCACCACGGGTCCCGACGTGCGGCTGCTGGAGGAGAATCTGCACGCCCTGGGCTACCGCGAATTCGGGCAGCCGGACGACCAGCTCACCGACTACACGATCGCCGCCGTCAAGCACTGGCAGAGGGACCAGGGCAGCAAGATCCCGACGGGCCGGGTCGGGCCGGGAGACGTCGAGGTGCTGACGGGCGAGGCACGGGTCGCGAGCGTCGCGGCACGCCTCGGTGACGCCGCCGAGACCGACCTGGTGACCGTGACGGGCACCACCCGCGTCGTGAGCGTGCCGGTGCCGGTGACCGACGCCCATCTCCTCACCAAGGGCACGACGGTGACCATCACCCTGCCGGGCGGCACCACGGCCAAGGGGAAGATCGAGCACGTGGGCACGGTGGTCACCACCGGCGGCGAGGGTTCCGCCGGTGCTCCGGGCGGCGATCCCAACAATCCGAGCCTGCCGGTGACCGTCAGCCTCGCCGACCCGGCCGCGGCGCCCGGCCTGGACGGGGCACCGGCTTCGGTGAGCTTCACGAGCCAGGCCAGGAAGGGTGTTCTGGCCGTCCCGGTGGGTGCCCTGGTGGCGCTGCGCGAGGGCGGTTACGCACTTCAGCTCCCCGCGTCGCGGACCACGGCGGCCGGTGGCGGCGAACGCTCCGGTACCGGCGCGACCCGGCTGGTGGCGGTCAAGACCGGCATGTTCGCGCTGGGGCTGGTGGAGGTCTCAGGACCGGACATCAAGCAGGGCATGAAGGTGGTGACCACCGAGTGAAGCGTGCCTCCGCGTACTCCTCCGCCTCTACGCCGTCCTCCGCCTCCACGCCGTCCTCCGCCTCCACGTACTCCTCCGCCTCCCCCGGCGCCGTCCTCGAACTGGACCGCGTAGGCAAGAGCTACCCCGGTGGGGTCCACGCCCTGCGGGACGTCTCGCTGACCATCACCGAGGGCGAGCTGCTCGCCATCGTCGGCCCGTCCGGATCGGGCAAGTCCACCCTCCTGCACATCATGGGCCTGCTGGACCGGCCCACCGGGGGATCGGTCCTGATCCACGGCCAGGACAGTGTCCGGCTCTCCGACCGCGAACTGTCCGCACTGCGCGGGCGGGCCCTCGGCTTCGTCTTCCAGCAGTTCCACCTCATGGACGGCATGAGCGCCACGGACAACGTGGCGACCGGCCTGATGTACGCGGGGGTCCCCGCCCGGCGGCGCCGGGCACTGGCCCGTGAGGCGCTGGCCCGGGTCGGTCTGGCCGACCGCGCGGGGCACCTGCCCCATCAGCTCTCCGGCGGCCAGAAGCAGCGCGTCGCCATCGCACGCGCCCTGGTCAACCGGCCCGCGCTGGTGCTGGCCGACGAGCCGACCGGCGCGCTGGACAGCCGCAACGGCGAGGCCGTCATGGAGCTGATGCGCGAACTGCACGCCCAGGGCACCACCACGGCGATCATCACGCACGACCGGGAACTGGCCGACAGCCTGCCTCGCCAGGTGGAGATCCTGGACGGCCGGGTCCGCCGCGACTCCGCGCGTCCGGACGGGCCGCACGGGGACGGTCCGTCCGGCGACGACAGCTCGACCGGGCCGACGGCGACGACTGGCGGCCTCGTATGAAAGACACCTCACCGGCCCTGCGGCCGGCCCGTCTCTCCGTGAGCGATGTCCTCGGTCTCGGTGTGGTGCGTCTGCGCTCCAGCCCGCTGCGGGCGATGCTCTCCGCGCTCGGCATCTGCATCGGGGTGGCCACGATGATCGTGGTCGTCGGCATCCCGGCTTCCAGCCAGAAGGCGCTGGCCGACGAGCTGGCCAAGCTCGGCACCAACATGCTCAAGGTCCAGAAGTCCGAGAGCGGCGGCTCCGTGACACCGCTCCCCGAACAGGCCGACGCCATGGTCGCCCGGATCGGCCCGGTCTCCAGCACGGCCGCGATCGGCAGAATGCCCGATGTCTCCATCCGCAGAACGGCCGAGGTGGATCCCGGCGACACCTCCGGCGTCTCGGTCGTCGCGGTCCGCGGCGACCTGGCGGGAACCTTCCAGGCACAGGCCTGGGCGGGCCGCCTGCCCGTGCGGTACGGGAATCTGCCGAGCGTCGTCCTCGGCCCGGTCGCGGCGCGCAACCTCGGCATCACCGGCCTCGCGCCCCAGGACCCCACCGGGGCCTCGGGGAGCGGACCGTCCCAGCTGGGCATCGGACCGCAACTCCTCATCGGGGACAAGTGGTTCACCGTCACGGGCATCCTGCGCCCGATGCCGCTGCTGCCCGAACTCGATTCGGCCGCGCTGGTCGGCTGGGAGGCGGCCAAGGAGCAGCTCGTCTTCTCGGGCCATCCCGACACGGTCTATCTGCGCGCCGACGAGCAGGCGCTGGAGGACGTCCGTGCCATCGCCCCGGCGACCGTCAATCCGGCGGATCCCACGAGCGTGACGGTCTCGCGGCCCTCCGACGCCCTCGCCGCCAAGCGGCTGACGGAGACGGCCTTCTCGTCGCTCTTCCTCGGACTCGCCGGTGTGGCCCTCCTCGTCGGCGGAGTGGGCGTGGCCAACACCATGATCATTTCGGTGCTGGAGCGCCGTACGGAGATCGGCCTGCGGCGCGCGCTGGGCGCGGGCCGGGGCCACATCCGCATCCAGTTCCTCACCGAGTCCGTGGTGCTGTGCCTGGTCGGCGGCGCCGCCGGTGTCGTCCTGGGCGCGGCCGGGGTCGCCGGCTGGGCCCTCGTCCAGGGCTGGCCCGCCGTACTGCCCGTCCCCGCCGTACTGGGCGGCCTCGGAGCGGCGGTACTCGTCGGCGCCGGGGCCGGACTGTACCCGGCGTCGCGCGCTGCCGCGCTCACGCCGACGCAGGCGCTGGCAGGCGCTTGAGCACCCTGTTCACCCTCACCCGACCGATCGGAAAGGTCCACATGACCCGCAACAAGATCATCGGCTTCGCCGTCGCCACGTCGACCGCGGTGCTCGTCGTCGCCTTCCAGGGCGGCGCCGGCCAGGCGTCCGCCACCGACGCCGAACTCGTCGCCTCGCTGCGGAAGGCCGGCGAGGCCGACAGGACAGCCGCGCCGTCCTCCGACAACACGCCCGCGCAGGTGTACGAGAAGGGATCGAAGGAGGCGGCGAAGGCCTGGGACCAGTACGCCGCGCAGGTCAACAGCTGCCGGACGAAGAAGGCCCAGAAGGCCGGCATCGCGACCGAGGTGAGCGCCGCCGACAGTCACGACGGCGGGTATGTCGTCCCCGTTCAGGACCTGGGTCCCATGACCGAGAAGCTGGACGGCTCGATCGAGGGCTCCCCCCTCGTCAAGAAGTGGTGGAGCGACATCGTCGCCCCCTGCTTCAAGGAGGCCGAGGCACCCCAGGTGGAGGGTGACACGGACGTGGCCGGGCAGGTCGCGGCGGCGAAGAAGCAGTACGACTGCCTGAACGCGGCCGGCCTGGAGCACCTGCACGAGCCGACCCTCGACAACATCGCCCTCTTCACGCCCGAGGGCACCTCCACGTACTTCGACTCCGCCGTCGACCCGCACAGCAGGAGCATCCTCACCACGTGCGGCCTCAGCGGCTGACCGGCGAACCGCCGGCATGAGGGAAGCCGGATCGGAGGGTGCGCGATCCGGCTTTCCGCTGAACCGTGTCCCGTGCCGCGCTGTGCCGTGCCGCGCCGTTCCGTGCCGTGTCGTGTCGTGTCGTGTCGTGTCGTGCTGTGCCGTCCCGTGCCGTGCTGTCCCGTGCCGTGTCGCGGCCGCCGCCCTCGGTTGCGGCGCGCGTCCGTGACCGGAACCGCCGTCACTGACCGGAACCACCGTCACTCGGATACGTGACTTACTTGTCATTATTCTGTCAGGGAGGATGGCGACACCAGTCACATAGCGCCCCTTGCGCACGGTTCACCGTAGAACCCAAGGCGTCCGGCGGGCCGACCCGAGGATTGCCATGAGCAGTGATCACGTATCCGCAGAGTTCGGTCGCCTCCTCAGGTCATACCGTCTGCGGGCCCGTCTCACCCAGCCCCACCTGGCCGACCTCACCATGCTGAGCGTGCGCGGCATACGCAATCTGGAGCTGGGAAAGGTCCGCTCGCCCCGGCGGGACACCGTCCGGCTGCTGGCCGACGGCCTGGGACTGGCCGCCGGGGACCGTGAGACGCTCCTCAAGGCGGCCGCGCCTCCCGCCGCCGGGACTCCGGGCAGTTCGGCCGGCTTCGAGTTCTCACCGCCCTGGGGGAATTGGAGCACACTGATCGGCAGGGAGGGCGAACTCGCCCTGCTGACCGAGTGGTCGCGTCCGCCAGGCCGCCGCCTGGTGACGGTGACCGGCGTATCCGGGGTGGGCAAGAGCCGGCTGGCCACCGAGGCCGCGCGCCGGCACCGGCCCGGTACCGCTGGTGCGACCTACTGGCTGCCGGCTGCCGACGGCTCCGCCGGACCGTCCGGCGCGCGGCTGACCGACCGCGACCGTACGACCGCCGTGCCCGCTTCACCCGCCGAGACCGTCGAAATACTGGTCGAAGCGATCCAGGACAGGGACGTCCTGCTCGTGCTGGACGACCCCGGGACCATGGGACTGGGCGCCCCGCACATCGCGTCGCTGATCGACCGCTGCCCCGGCCTGCGCGTGCTCGCGACGGCGCCGGGGCCGTTCGGTCTCCCGGGCGAACAGGTGCTGCCGCTCGCGCCGCTGGCGCTCCCCCCGGAGGCGGCCGAGACCGACCCGGATCTCCTCGGGGACAGCGCCGCGGTCCGCCTGCTGCTCACCCGGATCCGCTGCCTACGGCCGGAATTCCGGCTCAGCCCGGCCGAAGCGCCTGTCGTGGCCCGGTTGTGCCGCCGGCTGGACGGACTGCCCCGGGCTCTGGAGTACGCCGGCGGCTGGTGCCTGGTGCGATCGCTGGAACACCTGCTCGCCGACGTCGACCGGAACCCTTTCCAGCTCGGTCCGCCGCCCATGACGACGGGGAGGACACGGCACCCCTCGGCCCTGCTGCGCCGGTCCGTCCGCGCGCTGGATCCGCGCGCGGAGCGCTTCCTGGCCTCCGTCGCCCGGCTGGGGGGCAGTTGGTCGATCGCGGAGGTGGCCTGGGCTGTGGGCGTCCCGGAGGACGAGGCCGCGTCGGCCGTCTTCACGCTGATCACCTACGGACTGCTGAGGGATTGCGACGGCGGTGTGGAGCGCCGCTTCTCGGCCCTGCACCAGGTCCGGCAGCTGTACGCGGATGCCGTGCGGCCACCGCAGAGCCCGGCCGCCGCCGTAGCCCGGCGCCCGCCGGGCGCCGGGCGTGATCGCGTGACCGGACACGGTCCGGCACCGAAGCTGGTCAAGGCCGCCCGGCAGGGCAGGTAACGGCGCCCCCGCCGCCCCTGCTGAACCCCTGCCGGGAGCGGCCCCGCACAACCTGCCGGAAAGGGCTCCGCCGAACCCTGCCGACAGCCCTGCCGGTGGTGGCACTGCCGGTGGTGGCACTGCCGGTGGTGGCACTGCCGGTGGTGGCCCTGCCGACGGTGGCACTGCCGGCAGGGCGGGGCACCGCGACCGCTGCGGGAGCCGGTCCGCTCAGGCGCGCGACCCGGTCGCGGCCGCGCCGGTGTCACCCGTCAGCCGCAGCACGACGCCGTACCCCGAGCCCTCCTCCTCCACGTCCACCAGCGACCAGCCGGTGCCCGCGATCATCTCCTCCAGCTCGGCCGGCGAGACGAACAGGTAGTCGAACCAGTCGGTGGCGAGCCACCCGTGCCGCAGCCGCAGCCGCATCTGGCCGCTCAGCCGGTCCTGCCGCCGGTTCCGCTCCAGGTAGTCGGCGTGCCTCGGGTCGCTGAGCCGGTACGGGTCCACCCCGGTACCGATCACGGTCGCTCCCGGCCTCGCGACCCGGGCGAGCCGGCTGAGCAGGCGCGGCCCTTCCTCCCGGCTCTCCAGGAGGCCGAGATTCTTGCCGAGCAGCAGGAAGGAGTCGAAGCGCTCGTCGTCGCCGAGGTCGTCGACCGTTCCCAGGACGACCGACTTCAGGCCGCGCTCGGCGCACACCTCGACGGCGCCTTCGGAGACGTCCAGCCCGACGACATCGGCGCCGTTCTCCTGCAGCGTCAGCGCGAACCGCCCGGCTCCGACTCCCACGTCCAGGGTCCGGCCGGTGACCTTGCTGTACGCCCACTGGTCGAGGCCCGGCCAGTCCTGGGGGCCCGCGAAGAACCCCGCGGCGTCGTAGACGCTGATGTAGCCGTCGTCGCGCTCGCAGAGTTCGTAGAACCGTCCCTCCGGTACACCGGCCCTGTGGCAGTCGCGGAGCAGTTCGCCCCACGCGTCCCCGGTGTAGGTGGTGCTCGCCTGCACGGTGGTCATCGGGTCCTTCCCGTTGGTTGAGTCGCCTCGCCCGGCAGATGCCGGGCGAGTCCGGCCGGTACCCGGCCGGAGCGCCGCTCGCCCCCGTGCGCCGCTTGGCAGGTCTATGACATGCCAGGAGGCGCGTTCCGGGAGCGTCCGAGGGGGCACCCGGCGTGCCGGGTGCCCCCTCGGAAGGGGTCTCAGGCCGGCTGGCCCTGGCTCTCCATCGCCCGGCGCAGGCTCAGCGGCCGCATGTCGGTCCACGCCTCCCCGATGTGGTCCAGGCAGGCCTCCTTCGAACCCCGCACACCGGCCTCGCGCCAGCCCGCCGGGACCTCACGGTCGGCCGCCCACACCGAGTACTGCTCCTCGTCGTTGACCACGACGGTCCACTGTCCGCTGTCCTGCTCCATGTCCTTCTCCGTTCGTTCGCTGCCGGGGACGCCGCTCCGGCGTCCCCGGGACATCAGGGGGATGGGTATGAGGGCTCTACGCGTGCTCGGCACCCAGGAAGTGCTCGGTGCCCAGGAAGTACTCGGTGCTCAGGGGCTGCTCGGCGCTCAGGGACTGCTCGGCACTCAGGCTGACGCCGTGACGGCCACGGCACCGGCCGGTTCGAGAATGGCGCGGAAGACCGACAGCGCCCGGTCGATGTCGTCGGTGCTCACGCCCGCGTGCGTCACGGCCCGGATCCGGCCGCGGCCGAGTTCCGCGAGGTGCACGCCGGCGGCCTGGGCGCGGGCCATGAACTCCGCGTTGCCCACCGTGTCCGGACTGATCCGGAAGAACGCCATGTTGGTCTCGACCGGTTCCACGGTGACTCCGGGAAGGGCGAGCAGACCGGCGGCGAGCCGCTTCGCCGTGTCGTGGTCGTCGGCGAGCCTGCCGGTCATCTCCCGCAGGGCGACGAGACCGGCGGCGGCCACCACGCCCACCTGGCGCATACCGCCACCCAGCATCTTGCGGGTCCGCCGTACTCCGGTGATGAATTCGGCGGTGCCGACGACCATCGAACCCACCGGCGCGGCCAGCCCCTTGGACAGGCAGAACTGCACGGAGTCCGCGTATCCGGCGACGACGCTCGCCGGCACCCCGCCCACCAGCGCCGCGTTGAAGATCCGGGCGCCGTCCAGGTGGACGGGAATGCCGCGCGAGCGCGCCAGGGCCGCGACCTCGGCGAGGTACTCCAGCGGCAGGACGCGTCCGCCGCAGCGGTTCTGCGGATTCTCCAGGCAGAGCAGCGACGGCAGCGCGAACTGCGGGTCGTCGGGGTCCTCCGGGAAAGCGGCCTCGATGTCGGCGATCGCCATCCGCCCGTCGGCGGCGTTCGCCACCGGTTCGAGGATGACTCCGCCGCAGAAGGACGCTCCCCCGGCCTCGTACACGTAGATGTCCGACTCGGCCCCGACGATCGCCTTCGTGCCGCGCGGACAGTGCGTCAGCAGGGACGCGAGGTTGCCCATCGTCCCGCTCGGCATGAAGCAGCCGTCCTCCTTGCCGAGGAGCCGCGCGGCGAGGAGTTCGAGCTCTCGTACGGTCGGGTCCTCCCCGTACGTGTCGTCACCCAGCGTCGCCGTCGACATGGCCGCGAGCATCTCGGGCGTGGGCAGGGTGAAGGTGTCGCTGCGCAGCTCGACGACCGGCGCGGAACCGGTGCCGGATACCGGGGTGTCAGACATGGAGTGCTGTCTCCTCGATGGGCGTGACGGGATTCGTCGGGGCGGGACGGCGCACCTGGGCGACCGCCTGGGCGAGCCGGTCGTCGGCCGCCTGCCAGTCGGCGGTCCTCCGGCGCAGTTCGCGGCGGTAGGCGAGCCAGTCACCGGCCAGCGGCTCGAATGCGCGGTCGAACGACGTCGGTCCTGGACCGCCGCCGAATTCGGCGGCCCGCCGGACGGCGGCCGGCCGGAGGTCGGGCGGGACCTCGCCGTCGGCGTCCGGCTGGTCGGGCAGAGCCGCCCGGAGCGAGTCGGCTCCGCCCTCCAGGACGGTCCGTACGGCCTCACCGACCTGGTGATGAGCGCGCCGGAAGGGGACGCCGCGGCGGACCAGCCACTCCGCCGTGGCGGTGGCGTCGGTCAGCCCCTCGACGGCGCGGGCCTCCATCGCCTCGGGGACCGGCCGGGCTCCCTGGTAGGCGAGGCGAAGGATCTTCACCGCGTCCGTCGTGGTGTCGAGCGCGGTGATGACGTGGGACATGGCTTCGGTCCCCACCGCGATCGAGTTGGTGAAGGGCGCGCCCCGCATCGCGGCGGCGGCGGCCGTGAACGCGCCGAGCGCGGCGGCCGATTTGCCCTGGACGTGTTCCAGGACGAACGCGTTGCGCTTCTGCGGCATCATCGAGCTCGACCCGACGAGCCCGTCCGGGATGGTCACCAGGCCGAATTCGGCGCTGGACCACATCAGCAGGTCGAGCGCCGCCCGGTTGAGCGTGGTGCCGAGGATCGACGACATGGCCAGCAGCCGCAGCGCGGTGTCGCGTGAGGCGATGGCGTCGACCGAGTTGCGGACCGGTTCGGTGAATCCGAGCAGGCCGGCGGTCCGCTCCGGATCGATCGGGACCGTCGTACCGCCGATGGAGCCGGCCCCGAGCGGGCAGTGGTCGAGGGCGGTGCCCGCGTGGCGCAGCGCTTCGGCGTCGCGCTTGAGCGCGCCGGCCAGCCCGAGCAGGTAGTGGCCGTACGTGATGGGGACGGCCGCCTGGAAGTGCGTGTACGCCGGCATCAGGGTGGCGCTGTACCGGCGGGCCCGGTTGGTGAGCACGACGCCGAGGAGGCTGAGCTCCTCGGACAGCCGCTGGTACGGGACGCGCAGCGCCAGCTGGAGGCAGGTGGCGTTGAGGTCGTTGCGGGACCGCCCGGTCTGCAGGACCCCGCCGATCCCCTCGCCCAGCGACTCGATCAGGTAGTTCTCGTAGGCGAGGTACAGGCCCCGGGGGGTGGGGCGGTCCTCCAGCGGCGCGAAGTCCCGCGCCCGCAGCTCCAGAATGGCGGAGAGCAGTTCCGCGGCCGTTCGCTCGCCGGTGACGCCCTGTTCCGCCAGCATCACCACATGGGCGAGGTCGACGAGCGTGATCCGGCTCAGCTCGTCCTTCCAGGCGGGCCTGGGGTTGTCCCGGTGCTCCAGCAGCATCCGCCGGATCTGCGGAGAGGCCGCGGTGCGCAGCCGTCCTGAGTCGGTCATGCCACGGGCTCCTTCACCGCGCGGAGCACCGGCCGGACGAGGCGGGCGCCTTCGGTGGCCGCCGCCGCCGCGTCCGCCACGGCGCCGGCGTGCGCCAGCACATGGCCGATCCGGTCGCGGAAGTCACCGGCGACGGTGAGGGCAGCTCCGGGCGAGCGGTAGGGCTCGACCTCGATCACGCCCGGGACGGCGCGGGCGTCGGCGACGCCCCGCAGCTCGGTCAGTTCGCCGTCACCGGGGGCGAGGACGAAGCGGATGGCCGCGGCTCCGGCCCGGGTGGCACGGACCGGGGCGGACACCCCGGACGCCCGGCCGGAGAAGGCCTTGACGGTCTCGTGGATCAGGTCGATCCCGGTGGCCTCCTGGACGAGGCGGGGTATCCACCCGCCGGCGAGCCGGGGGTTGACCTCGATGAGCACCGGTTCGTCGCCGTCCATGCGCAGTTCCACGTGGGCCGGGCCCAGGACGAGACCGAGCCCGCGGACGGCGGCGAGCGCCGTGGACGCGATCCGTTCGTACGCGGACGGCGCGAGCGGTGCCGGGAAGTCGTGGCCGGTCTCGACGAACGAGGGCAGCTCCCCCAGGTACTTGCGGGTGACACCGATGACCGTGTCGCTCAGGACCTCGACCGAGTACTCGGCCCCCCGGACGAACTCCTCCACCAGCAGGCGGCGGGGGATCGGGCGACCGCGCTCGTTCGTCTCCCTGGCGAGCAGCGCGGCGGCCCGTTCGGTGACCTCCGCCGCGTCCGCGCACAGGTGGACGCCCAGGCTGCCGCTGCCGGTGACCGGCTTGAGCACCACCGGGAAGCCCAGTCCGAGCGCCGCGTCCGTCGCGTCGCGGACGGTGGCGGCGACCGCGAAGCGGGGGACCCGTACCCCGCCCTCGGCCAGCAGTCTGCGCTGCACGCCCTTGTCCTGGATGGACCTGATGGCGCCGGGTGAGTGGGCGGGCAGGCCCAGTTCGACGCCGGCGGTGCTCGCGGTCTCGACGAAGTAGTCGGAGCTGGTGGTGATGCCGGCGATCCGCCGGGTGGCGCCGAGCCGTCGGCAGGCGGCGATGACCTCCTGCGGGCTGTCCGTGTCGGTCCGTACGACTTCGGCGCCGCCCACCGAGGTGTACCGGCCCGGATCGGCGGCCAGCAGGACGGGGCGCAGCCCCAGGTCCCGGGCGGCGGCCGGGAAGAGCCGCCCGGTGCCGGTGGTGTTGCTCTCGACCAGGACGAGCAGTTCGGCGGTCATGAGGTGGGTCCATCCGTGAGGCGAACGACGTCGTCGTGGGTGCGCCGGTTCCAGGCGTACCGGGACCAGGCGCCTTCGGCCTGGGCGGGGTGGTCCAGCGTGCGGGGCGCGGGGGAGGCCTCGGAGAGGAGCAGGTCGTTGCGCCGCATCCAGGCGTCGTTGTAGACGGTGCTGGTGTAGCGGTGCCCCTCGTCCGGGTAGAGCGCCACGACCCGCTGGTCCGGGTTCTGTTCGGCGTACCAGCTCGCCACGTGGTGGGCGGCGCCGCTGGTCGGCCCCTGGTAGACGGCGTGCCGGGCGTGCAGCTGCCGGGTGGCCAGGAAGGCGGAGGGCGCGTCCAGCCAGTGCACCTCGTCGAAGAGGGTGTGGTCCAGCACGCGCGGGATGAGCCCGTTGCCGAGCCCGCGCAGCTGCCGCGGTCCGGCGGGCGCGCCGAACAGCACGCTGCCGATGGTGTCCACGCCGATCAGCCGCAGCTTGGGGTTGACGGCCCGCAGGAAGGAGCCGATGCCGGAGGACGAGCCGCCCGATCCGACCGGGCAGACGAGGGCGTCGATGGTGCCGAGGCTCTCCATCAGGAGTTCGGCGACGGCGCCGTACGACACGGGGTTGAGCGGATTGTCGTACTGGCCGGGGGTGAAGTAGGTGCCCAGCTTCTCCTGGATACGGGCGACCCGTTCGAGGCGGGCCTGCTGGACCCCCTTGGCGCGCAGCTCCGGGCCGGACACGATGTGCACCCGGGCGCCGAGAGCCTCCAGCCGGCGGCGCAGCGGGGCGTCGATGGCGGGGTCGCCGACGAGGACCAGCGGATTCCCCCGCAGGCGGCACACCATGGCGAGGCCGAGTCCGAACGTTCCCGAGGTCGTCTCCACCACGGTGGTGTCCGGCTGGAGTTCCCCGCTGTCGGCGGCGCTTCTCAGGATGAACTGCGCGGGCAGCAGCTTCATCAGGTGGAAGGCGGCGCCGTACAGGTTCTTGTCTGTCTGGATGATCCTGGGCAGAGCGTGGCTGTCGACCACGCTCTTGAACGGATTACGACTCGCGTACGTGAGTGCCATGGCTGTCGCTCCCGGCGGTGTAGCGCCAATTGTCGGTGAATCGCAGTTGGTTGAGGCGTCGCGTCGCGAGGGCGACCTGGCTTTCCAGCTGTGCCTGACGGGAGTCGAAGAGCAGACCCGCGACCGTGCCGCTGTGCGCGACCTGGATCCCCAGGGCCCCGCTCTCCTCGGCCGTCTGCAGGAGCCGGTCGAAGTGGGGGACCGGCAGGATCCGCTGGTTGATACGCGCGCTGGCGGTGGCGATCCTGCCGAGGTCGGCGGTGTCGCCCCGGCCGACCGCGCGCCGCAGCAGACCCCGCAGCGACCGGAAGTACTCGATCTCCCAGGGGGTGTAGCGGGCCGCCGGCCAGGACAGCGTGTCGATCTCGGCGTCGGCGTAGGAGAAGCCGACCACCTCCATCGGGAGCACGGGGCGGTGGAAGTCCTCGATCACCTCTCCCTCGCGCTGGGCGAAGAGGACCAGGCGGTCGAAGATGAGCGGGTCGGTGGCCACTTCGGCGCCGACGGCGATCCGGGCGATCCGCTCCGGCGCGAGATGGCGGCCGGTCGCCGAGAGTACGGCGAGGATCGCGGCGGTCACGTCGCTGGTGGAGGAGCCGAGCCCGCGGCCGACCGCGACGTCGCCCCGCAGCTCCAGGACGCCGCCGTACGTGTCCAGGCCGAGCGCGGCGAGCGTGTCGCGCGCCGCGCTGAGCGACTTGGTCTTCCACGTGGGGGTGACCCGGAGTTCCGGCTCCCAGCTGCTCAGGCGCACCGTGGCCTCGCTGGCGAACAGCGAGCAGGGAAGGGTGACCAGGCCCCTGCGCAGCCGGCCGCCGTCCTCGAACAGCCCCTGGAGCAGCTCGCCGTGATGGCTGGGAGCCGTGCCGGTGCCGACGAGCACGTCGCCCGCGACGCCGCCCGGCACCGGCTCGGTCAGCACCTGGCCGTCCCTGTCCTGCGACATCAGTACGGCGTGATTGTGCGTGCCGACATCCACCTATGCCTCCTCGGTCGTGTCTGTCATGGGGCAAATCTCGTGCAGGACCGTGCGGATCTCGTCCGCCACCGTCGCGGAATGCGGCGGGTAGACCACGTCGTGGTGGTTGCCGGGCAGCGGGATCTCGTGGACCGCGCCCGTGGTCCGGGCCTGCCACGCCGTCGCGTCGACCACCGGGGCGTCGAGCGTCGGATGCTCTTCCGACACGGTCAGCAGGTGGATGTTCGCGGTGATCGCGGCATCGGTCCGGTAGTGGGCGGCGGCCGTCTGGTGGGCGCGGGCGACGGCCAGCATCCGGCGGACCGCCGTCGACTCGGTGCGCTGGGGCAGTTTGTCGTTCTCGTGGGAGCTGCGGACCAGGGCGGAGATGATCTGCTCGTCGTCGAGCCGCTGGACCTCGTCCTCGGAGAGCCCGGCCTCGGCACCGAAGCGCACCAGGACGTCCTTCTCGGAGGGTTCGGCGCGGGTCCCGAAGGCCTCGGCGTCGATCACGCCGAGGAAGGCGACCTCCTCGCCCGCGGCCTCCAGCCGTACGGCCATCTCGAAGGCGACGTTGCCGCCGAAGGACCAGCCGGCGAGCAGGTAGGGGCCCTTCGGGGCGACCGACCTGATCTCCTCGACGTACCGCGCCGCGATGTCCTCGATGCTGCTCAGCGGGGCCGCGTCGGTGTTGTAGCCGACGGCCTCCAGCCCGTACACCGGCCGGTCCGTGCCGAGCCTGCGGGCCAGGTCGATGTAGCAGCAGACGTCGCCGCCGTGCGGGTGGACGAGGAAGAGCGGCGCGCTGTCCGCCGGGCCGCCGGGCCGTTCCGGGCCCTGTCCGCCGGGGTGTTCCGCGCGCTGCCCGCCGGGGTCCGCCATCGGGACGAGCAGATGCTCGACCACGGAGGAGGCGGACGGCAGCGCCGCGCAGAGCCCTTCGACGGTCGCGTTCCGGAACAGCGTGTTCAGGGGCACCTCCACGCCGAACTCCCGGCGGACGGCCTCGACCAGCTCGAACGCCTTGAGGGAGTGGCCGCCGAGGGCGAAGAAGTCGTCGCGCACGCCGACCGGCGCGTGGCCGAGAATCCGCTCCCACAGCGCCGCCATGCGCAGTTCGAGGAGGTCACGCGGCGCGACGCCGTTCCCCCCGGCCGTGGCGTCCGGCTCCGGGAGCCTGCGGTGGTCGACCTTGCCGTTCGGGGTCAGCGGCAGGGCGTCCAGACCGACGAGGACGGACGGTACGAGGTGGGCGGGCAGCTGATCGAGCAGATGAGCGCGCAGGCCCGCCTCGTCCTTGCCGTCCCGCCAGACCACGTAGCCGGCCAGGCGCCGGTCCATGTCCCGGCCGACGACGGCCACCGCGGCGCGGGCGACGGCCGGGTGCCGCTGGATCGCGGCCTCGACCTCACCGGGCTCGATGCGGTGCCCGCGGATCTTGACCTGGCTGTCGGCCCGTCCGGCGAACTCCAGCACTCCGTCGGCGCGCCGCCGGGCGAGGTCCCCGGTGCGGTACATCCGCTCCCCGGTGCCGAACGGGTCGGGGAGGAAGCGTTCGGCGGTGAGCGCGGGACGTCCGCCGTAACCGCGTACGACCCCCGCACCGGCCAGGTACAGCTCACCGACCGCGCCGATCGGCGCGAGCCGCAGGGAGTCGTCGAGCACGTAGGCACGGGTGTTGGCGAGCGGGGTCCCGATCGGGACCGGGCCTGCCGGCAGGTCGGGGTCGAGCCGGTGGGCGGTGGACCAGATGGTCGTCTCGGTGGGCCCGTAGACGTTCCACAGCTCGTCCACCTTGCCGACGAGGTCGAGCGCCAGCTGCCGGGACAGCGCCTCGCCGCCGCAAACGGCGCGCAGGGCGGCGCCCTGCCAGCCGCTCATCAGCAGCAGGTGCCACGTGGCGGGGGTCGCCTGGAGGAGGGTGGTGCCCGAGTCGCGCAGGGTCGCGGCGAGCCTGGCACCGTCCGAGGCGGTCTCCCGGTCCACGACGACGACCGTGGCGCCGCGCGTCAGCGGCACGAGCAGTTCGAGCACCGCGATGTCGAAGCCGATCGTGGTCACCGCGCAGACGGTGTCGCGCCGGTCGATACGGAGCCGGTCCGCCAGGTCCGCGGTGAAGTTGGCCAGGCCGTGGTGCGGGACCATGACGGCCTTGGGCTGCCCGGTGGAGCCCGACGTGTAGATGAGGTAGGCCAGGCCGCCGGGGTGGACGGCGGGGGCGGGGTGCCCGTCCGCCGGAGCGTCGGCGCCGGGATCACCGAGGTCGATCAGGCGGACGTCCGGCCCGGTCTCGAAGGACTCGGCGAGGTCCTTGCGGGAGAGCAGGAGCCGCGCGCCGCTGTCGGCGAGCATGTAGGCGACGCGGTCGGACGGGTAGCCCGGGTCGAGCGGCAGGTAGGCCGCTCCGGCCTTGAGGGTGGCGAGCACCGCCACGACGGCCTCGGGCGAGCGGTCCAGCAGGACCGCCACGGGGGCGTCGGGGCCGGCTCCGGCCGCGCGCAGCCGGGCGGCGAGCCCGGCGGAGCGCTCGGCGAGCCCGGCGTAACTGATGTCCTCGCCGCCGGGCGTGGTGAGGGCGACCGCGTCCGGGGTGCGGGCGGCCTGCTCGTCGATCAGCTCGTGCAGGCAGCGGTCGGGGATCGGGGCGGCGGTGTCGTTCCACACCGAGCGCAGCTTCTCCTCCTCGCCGGGCGTGAGGACGCTGATCCGTGACAGCCGGCGCCGCGCGTCGGCGGCGACCTGGTCGAGCAGTCGCTGGTAGTGCTGGGCCAGCCGTTCGGTGGTCTCGCGGTCGAAGAGGTCCGTGGCGAAGGTGAACATCCCCTCGACGCGGTCCCCGTAGTTCACCAGGATCACGTCCAGGTCGAAGCGGACGCTGTCGGTGTGCAGCTCGACCGGTGTGGTCGTGACGCCCGGGATGTCGAGCGCGCCCGACTGGGCGTCCACCAGGGTGAACATGATCTGGAAGAGCGGGTTGCGGCTGAGGTCGCGCTCGGGCTGGAGCGCCTCCACCAGCAGGTCGAAGGGGAGTTCCTGGTGCTGGTAGGCCTCCAGGGAGGTCGCCCGGACCCGGGCCAGCAGCTCGGCGAAGGTCGGGTCGCCCGACAGGTCCGTCCGCATCAGCAGGGTGTTGACGAAGAATCCGACGAGGGATTCCGTCTCCCGCCGGGTACGCCCGGCGATGGGCGTGCCGACGGTGACGTCCGTGCTCGCCGCGTGCCGGGCGACGGTGGCGTTGAACGCGGCCAGCAGCACCATGAACAGGGTGACGCTGTGGTCCTGCGCGAGCTGCCCGAGCCGCTCGGTGAGTGCGGCCGGCAGGCTGAACCGCACCTGGGCGCCGTCACCGGAGCGTACGGCCGGGCGGGGCCGGTCGGTGGGCAGCTCGGTGGCGGTGGCACCGTCCAGCCGGCCACGCCAGTAGTCGAGCTGCCCAGCCAGGTTCTCGCTGGTCAGGTGCTCGCGGCTCCAGGCCGCGTAGTCCCCGTACTGGATCGGCAGCGGCGCCAGCTCCGGCTTTCGGCCGGCCACCAGCGCGGTGTAGAGGGAGGTGAGTTCCGTCCACAGCACGGACATGGACACGCCGTCCACGGCGATGTGATGGACGATCAGGATCAGCAGGTGCGCTTCGCCGGGCAGTTGGACGAGCCGGGCCCGCAGCCAGGGGGCCTCGGTCAGGTCGAAGGGCCGTCCGGCGTCCTCGGCCGCGAGCCGGTCGGCCAGGGCGCGCGCCTCGTCGGCGGTGTGCTCGCGCAGGTCGGTGACGACCGGGGTGAACACCGAGCCCGGTTCGACGTGCTGGAGCGGTGCGTCGCCCTCGCCGAGCAGTACGCGTGAGCGCAGGACCTGGTGGCGGTCGACGATCGCGGTGAGCGACGCGGTCAGGGCGGCGGTGTCCAGCGGGCCGTGCAGCATGACCGCCGACGGCACGTTGTACTCGGCGGTTCCCGGGTTCAGCCGCTCCAGGAACCACATCCTGCGCTGGCTCGCCGACAGCGGCCGGTCTCCGGAGCCGTCTGCGGTGAGCGCCTGGCCGGTGCCGGGTGCCAGCTGGTCCAGTGCCCGCGCCATGGTGTGGATGGTGGGGTTGTCGAAGAGAAGGACCAGCGGGAGATCGAGGTCCAGCGCGGTCCGCAGCCGGGCGATCGCCTTCGTCGCGAGCAGCGAATGACCACCCAGCGTGAAGAAACTCGTGTGGATATCCGGGTCCTGAACCCCCAGAACATCAGCCCACACACCCGCGACCAGCAACTCCGTCTCCGTACCCGCCGGCGTATACGAACCCGCCGACTCAACCGCACGCGGAACCGGCAGACGACGCACATCCGTCTTCCCGTTCGCATTCGTCGGAATCACATCCACCGGAGTAAAACTCGCCGGAATCAGATACGGCGGAAGACGCAACGCCAGATCCGCCAGAACCTCCTCCACCACCCGCCCGAACTCCACCTCCGACACCGACGACTTCAGATAAGCCGCCAAACGCTGATCACCCGGCGCCGGCTCCCACTTCGTCACCACCGCATCATCAACATCCGGATGCGCACACAACGCATGCTCGATCTCACCCGGCTCGATCCGAATACCACGCACCTTGATCTGATGATCCACCCGACCCAGGAACGTCACCGCACCATCAGCACGCCGAATCCCCTGATCACCCGTCCGATACAACCGCTCACCCGACACAAAAGGACTCGGCACGAAAACAGCCGCCGTCTTCCGCGCATCACCCCAATAACCACGCGCCAGACCCACACCCGCAAGATACAGATCCCCCGGCACACCCACCGGAACAGGATTCATGTACCGATCCAGCACAAACAACTGATTATTCGTGATCGGCAAACCGATCGGAACACTCCCCGCCGACCCCTCCGACGCCACACACGTATGCACCGTCGAATCGATCGACACCTCCGTCGCACCCCACTGATTGTGCAACCGGGCCCCGACACCAACAAACCGATCATAAAAACGCCCGACCAGATCCGGCCGCAACGCCTCACCACTCGAAATCACATGACGCAACCCCGACAACCGCTCACGCAACGCCGGAGTAACCTCGTCCAAGAACAACGCCAACATACTCGGCACGAAATGCAACGCCACCGCACCACCATCAGCAGCAGCACGCACAATCGCCCGCGGATCCCGATGCAGACCAGGACCCAACAACACCACCCGACCACCGACCATCAACGGCCAGAACAACTCCACAGCCGAATCATCAAAACTCAGAATCGTCTTGTGAAGCACCGCATCACCAGGCTCCAGCCCATGATGCTCCTGCATCCACCACATCCGGTTCACCCAACCCCGATGCGTACTCGCCACAGCCTTCGGAACACCCGTCGACCCCGACGTGAAATACAACGACACCAAATGATCCGGCAACACCCTCACCGAAGGACCCGACTCCGCGACATCCCCCAGCAACCCCACACCACAATCAACCACCCCCACACCACTGCCCACAAAATGAACAGCCCGCTCCGCATCCGTACACACCAGCGGAACACCACCACCCGACAACACACTCACCGCACGCCCCGCAGGAACATCAGGATCCAGCGGCACAAACGCACCACCAGCCTTCAAAATCCCCAACAACGCCACCACCATCTCCACCGACCGGTCCAACCACAGACCCACCGGCACATCCGGCCCCACACCCAGACCAACCAACCGCACAGCCAACGCATTCGCCCGCCCCACCAACTCGGCGAACGTCACACACTCACCACCAACACCCACCACAGCAACCGCATCCGGAGAAACCACCGCACGAGCATCAACCAACTC
This sequence comes from Streptomyces sp. NPDC051569, assembly GCF_044454085.1. Classification (NCBI taxonomy): domain Bacteria; kingdom Bacillati; phylum Actinomycetota; class Actinomycetes; order Kitasatosporales; family Streptomycetaceae; genus Streptomyces; species Streptomyces sp. NPDC051569. The sequence goes on along the minus strand of NZ_JBITDJ010000008.1, from coordinate 130,518 downwards.
ATGCAAACAACCCCCCGGAAAATCACCCACCGTCCCATTCCACCCCTCCGTCACCAACCCCAACTCCACACCCGACAACATGCCGACGGCCGACAGCCGGCTCTCGGGGTTCTCGGCGGCGTTCCGGAGGAAGCGCTGGAAATGGTCGACGAATCGCTCGATCGACGCGTTCTCGAACAGGTCGGTCGCGTAGATGAGGAAGCCGTCCACTCCCCCACCACGCCGGGTGAGCGAGAAGTTCACGTCGAACCGTGACTTCGTCACCACCGTGCGGACGGGTTCGGCCACCAGGCCGGGCAGGCTCAGCGTGGCGGTCTCCTCGTCGCCGAGGGTGAACATGATCTGGAAGAGCGGGTTGCGGCTGAGGTCGCGCTCGGGCCGGAGCTCCTGGAGCAGTGCCTCGAAGGGGAGTTCCTGGTGCTGGTAGGCCTCCAGGGAGGTCGCCCGGACCCGGGCGAGCAGCTCGGTGAAGGTCGGGTCGCCCGACAGGTCCGTCCGTATCAGCAGGGTGTTGACGAAATACCCGATCAGGGGTTCCGTCTCCCGCCGGGTGCGCCCGGCGATGGGCGTGCCGATGGCGATGTCCTCGCTGCCCGTGTGCCGGGCGAGGGTGGCGTTGAACGCGGCCAGCAGCACCATGAACAGGGTGACGCCGTGCCGCTGGGCCAGTTCCTCAAGACGGCGGACGGCCTCGGCGGGGAGGGAGAACGGTACGTAAGCGCCGTCGCCGGAGCGTACGGCCGGGCGGGTCCGGTCGGAGGGCAGCTCGGTGCCGGTGACGCCGTCCAGCCGGCCGCGCCAGTAGTCCAGCTGCCCGGCCAGGCTCTCGCCGTTCAGGTGCTCACGGCTCCAGGCCGCGTAGTCCCCGTACTGGATCGGCAGCGGCGCCAGCTCCGGCTCCCGGCCGTCCACCAGCGCGGTGTAGGCGGCCGACAGCTCCGCCCACAGCAGCGGCATGGACCAGCCGTCCACGGCGATGTGGTGGACGACGACGAGCAGCAGGTGGTCGTCCGCTGCGAGCCGGAAGACCCCTGCCCGCAGCGGGGAGTCGTCCGCCAGGTCGAAGGGCTCCTGAATGGCGGCCTCGGCGAGGGCGAGGGCGCGGTCGTGCCGCTCCCCCGCCGGGTGACCCGTGAGGTCGGTGACCGGGACCGGGACCGGCCCGGCGGACCTGAGGCGCGGTACGGGCACCCCGTCGTGTTCGGCGAAGACGGTACGCAGCACCTCGTGCCGTCCGACGACCACCGAGAAGCCGCCACGCAGCGCGTCGAGGTCGAGCCGGCCGCGCAGCCGGACCAGTTCGTACGAGTTGTAGCCGTTCAGGAGCCGTTCGAGGAGCCACATGCGCTCCTGCGAGAAGGAGGCGACCGGCTCGGCGGCCTCCCGCCGGGGGATGTCCTCGCTCCCGCCGCCGGCCAGCCGCAGCCGGGCCGCCCGTATCCGCTCCCGGGCCTGGGCGAGACGGTCGGGGACGGCGCGACCGGCCGAATCGTCGGCGGGCCTGGGCCGGTTCCCGCTGTCGACGGTGGTCATGACATCTCCTTCTGGCCGTTCAGGAGCTGCTCGGCCGGGTCGTCGCCGGCTTCTTCCAGATCGCGCAGCAGGACCGCTTCGACCGCCTCCGCCATGGTGTGGATGGTGGGGTTGTCGAAGAGGAGGACCAGCGGGAGATCGAGGTCCAGCGCGGTCCGCAGCCGGGCGATCGCCTTCGTCGCGAGCAGCGAATGACCACCCAGCGTGAAGAAACTCGTGTGGATATCCGGGTCCTGAACCCCCAGAACATCAGCCCACACACCCGCGACCAGCAACTCCGTCTCCGTACCCGCCGGCGTATACGAACCCGCCGACTCAACCGCACGCGGAACCGGCAGACGACGCACATCCGTCTTCCCGTTCGCATTCGTCGGAATCACATCCACCGGAGTAAAACTCGCCGGAATCAGATACGGCGGAAGACGCAACGCCAGATCCGCCAGAACCTCCTCCACCACCCGCCCGAACTCCACCTCCGACACCGACGACTTCAGATAAGCCGCCAAACGCTGATCACCCGGCGCCGGCTCCCACTTCGTCACCACCGCATCATCAACATCCGGATGCGCACACAACGCATGCTCGATCTCACCCGGCTCGATCCGAATACCACGCACCTTGATCTGATGATCCACCCGACCCAGGAACGTCACCGCACCATCAGCACGCCGAATCCCCTGATCACCCGTCCGATACAACCGCTCACCCGACACAAAAGGACTCGGCACGAAAACAGCCGCCGTCTTCCGCGCATCACCCCAATAACCACGCGCCAGACCCACACCCGCAAGATACAGATCCCCCGGCACACCCACCGGAACAGGATTCATGTACCGATCCAGCACAAACAACTGATTATTCGTGATCGGCAAACCGATCGGAACACTCCCCGCCGACCCCTCCGACGCCACACACGTATGCACCGTCGAATCGATCGACACCTCCGTCGCACCCCACTGATTGTGCAACCGGGCCCCGACACCAACAAACCGATCATAAAAACGCCCGACCAGATCCGGCCGCAACGCCTCACCACTCGAAATCACATGACGCAACCCCGACAACCGCTCACGCAACGCCGGAGTAACCTCGTCCAAGAACAACGCCAACATACTCGGCACGAAATGCAACGCCACCGCACCACCATCAGCAGCAGCACGCACAATCGCCCGCGGATCCCGATGCAGACCAGGACCCAACAACACCACCCGACCACCGACCATCAACGGCCAGAACAACTCCACAGCCGAATCATCAAAACTCAGAATCGTCTTGTGAAGCACCGCATCACCAGGCTCCAGCCCATGATGCTCCTGCATCCACCACATCCGGTTCACCCAACCCCGATGCGTACTCGCCACAGCCTTCGGAACACCCGTCGACCCCGACGTGAAATACAACGACACCAAATGATCCGGCAACACCCTCACCGAAGGACCCGACTCCGCGACATCCCCCAGCAACCCCACACCACAATCAACCACCCCCACACCACTGCCCACAAAATGAACAGCCCGCTCCGCATCCGTACACACCAGCGGAACACCACCACCCGACAACACACTCACCGCACGCCCCGCAGGAACATCAGGATCCAGCGGCACAAACGCACCACCAGCCTTCAAAATCCCCAACAACGCCACCACCATCTCCACCGACCGGTCCAACCACAGACCCACCGGCACATCCGGCCCCACACCCAGACCAACCAACCGCACAGCCAACGCATTCGCCCGCCCCACCAACTCGGCGAACGTCACACACTCACCACCAACACCCACCACAGCAACCGCATCCGGAGAAACCACCGCACGAGCATCAACCAACTCATGCAAACAACCCCCCGGAAAATCACCCACCGTCCCATTCCACCCCTCCGTCACCAACCCCAACTCCACACCCGACAACATGCCGATGCGGTCCATGGGAACGGTGGGGTCGCCGAGGGCGGCGTCCAGGAGCTTGACGTAGTGGTCGACCATGCGGCGCATGGTCTCCTCGTCGAACAGCGCGGTGGAGTACTCCCAGATGAGGGTGATCCGCTCACCGTCGGGGTGGTCCTCCCGGCCGGTGCGCTGCTGGGCGCGCGGAATGACCACGATGTTGAGGTCCATCTTGGCCGTGCCGTTGTGGCGTTCCAGGACGGTGCCCTCGATACCGCCGAAGTCCAGGTCCGGCACCGCGGCGTTGTGGAAGCTGAACATCACCTGAAACAGCGGGTTGCGGGACTGGTCCCGGGGCGGCGCGACCGCCTTGACCAGCCGGTCGAGCGGGACGTCCTGCCAGTCGGAGCTGGTGACGACGATGTCGTGGACGCGCTTCCTGAGCTCGTCGAAGTCCGGTGAACCCGACATGTCGACGCGCAGCGGCAGGGTGTTGACGACCATGCCCAGCATGCGCTCGGTCTCGGCGAGCCGGCGGTTGGCCGCGCCCGTACCGACCACGACGTCGGTCACACCGGCGTAGCGGCCCAGCAGCGCGGTGAAGCCGGACAGCATGCTGGCGAACAGCGTCACGCCCGCCTCGTGGCTGGTCTCCCGCAGCCGGCGGGAGAGCGTGGCCGGCAGGTCGATCCGGACCGCCGCCCCCTCGAACGACTGGTTCCGGGGCCTCGGCCGGTCGGTCGGGAGGTCGAGGGTGAGCGGCGCGCCCTCCAGCGTGGTCGTCCAGTGGTCCAGGTGCCGGGTGAGGACCTCGTCCCGCATCCAGTCCCGCTGCCAGGCCGCGAAGTCGACGTACTGGACGGCGGGTTCGGGCAGCGGCGACGGGCGGCCGGCGGCCAGCTCGGGGTAGATCGCCCGTACCTCGTCGAGGAGCATGGCGAAGGACCAGCCGTCGTGAACGAAGTGGTGCTCGACCTGGACGAGGGTGTGGTCGTCGGCCGCGTACCGGATCAGCAGCCACCGCAGCAGCGGCGGGTCGGTCAGGTCGAACGGCTTCCCGATCGTCTCCCGTACGGCCTCGTCGGTCCTGCGCTCCCGCTCCTGGCCGGTGACGTCCGTCAGGTCGAGCAGCGGCACCTCCACCGGCATCGGCGGGCGCGGCTCCTGCACGGGGACGCCGTCGACCGTGGTGAAGGCGGTGCGCAGGACCTCGTGCCGCCGGACGATCTCGGTGAACGTGGCGTCCAGGGCCGCGACGTCCAGCGTTCCGCGCAGCCGGATGGTGGCCTGCGCGTTGTACGCGAGGTTGCCGGGGGACAGCTCCTCCAGGAACCAGATGCGCTCCTGCGGGAAGGACAGCGGCAGCGGCTGGTCGCGGCGGGCCCTGCCGACCGGCGGAAGGGCCGGGGCGGTGCCGCCCGGCCGGTCCAGCGCCGCCGCCATCGCGGCGACGGTGGGCCGCTCGTAGATCCGCGAGATCGGCAGCTCGGCGCCGAAGTCGGCGCGGATCTGCGCCGCGAGCCGTCCGGCGAGCAGCGAGTGGCCGCCGAGGACGAAGAAGTCGTCGTCGACACCGACCTCGGTGAGGCCGAGGAGTTCCGCGACGGTCTTCGCGAGGCGCCGCTCGGTGGGCGTACGCGCGGCGCCCTCGTCCGCGCGCATGCCCAGGGAGGCGCGGTCGGGTGCCGGGAGCGCGGCGCGGTCCAGCTTGCCGTTGGGGGTGAGCGGAAGCCGCTCGATCATGACGATCGTGGGCACCATGTAGTGCGGCAGCCGGGCGCCGGCGAACTCGCGCAGTTCGCGGGGCTCCGTGCCGGGCGCCACGGCGTAGGCGAGCAGCCGGTCCTCGTCGCCGACCTGCCCGACCACGACCGCCACGTCGTGGACACCGGGGTGTTCACGCAGCACCCCGGCCGCCTCGTCGGGCTCGATCCGGAAACCGTTCAGCTTGACCTGCTGGTCGATCCGGCCCAGGAAGTCCAGCTCACCGTCCTCGGTGAGACGCACCAGGTCCCCGGTGCGGTAGACGCGTTCGCCGGGCACCTCCGGGTCGGGGGCGAAGCGGTCGGCCGTCAGACCGGGCCGGCCGATGTAGCCGCGGGCGACCCCGGCCCCGCCGATGACGAGCTCGCCCGGTTCGCCCTGGGGCACCGGGCGCAGGGTCTCGTCGAGCACCTGGAGGCGGACGCCCTGGACGGCGTGGCCGATGACGGGCTTGCCGCCGCCGGGGCGGGTCTCGGCGAGCGAGGCCCATACGGTGGCCTCCGTCGGGCCGTACGCGTTGATCATCCGGCGTCCGGTGCCCCAGCGCTCCACCAGCCGGGCGGGAAGCGCCTCGCCGGCGCAGACGATCAGCTCCAGGTCGGGCAGCTCGGTCTCCGGCACCATGCCGAGCACGCTCGGCGGCAGGGTGAGATGGGTGATCCGGGCGGCACGGAGGAACTCGCCGAGTCCGGGCCCGTACAGCACGTCGCGCCGGGGCGGCTGCACCAGGGTGGCCCCGGAGCACAGGGCCATCGCCAGTTCGAAGACGGAGGCGTCGAAGCTGGGGGAGGCGAACTGCAGGACCCTCTTGCCCGGCTCCAGACCGAAGGTCGCGACCTGCGCCTCGGCGAGGTTGGCCAGCCCGCGCTGGGTGAGGGTGACGCCCTTCGGCCGTCCGGTGGAGCCCGACGTGTAGATGACGTAGGCGGCGGAGCCGGCCGTGGGCCGGAGCACCGGAGCCGTGCCGGGGGCCGCGTCAGGGGCCCCGGCCGCGTCATCGGCCGGGTCCACGACCGGTATGCCCGTCCCGGCGAGCCGGCCGGCCTCGCGGGGGTCGGCCACCAGGAGCCGCGTACCGGAGTCCTCGATCATGTATTCGAGCCGGTCCTGCGGGTAGGACGGGTCCAGGGGCAGCCAGGCGGCACCGGAGCGGATGACCGCGACCACGGCGACCGCCAGCTGGAGCGACGACTCCAGGAACACACCGACGGTGGTGTCGGGCGCCGCGCCGGCGGCGCTCAGGCGCGCGGCGAGCCGCTGGGACGCGGCGTCCAGTTCGGCGTAGGTCAGCCGCTGATCGCCCAGCTCGACCGCCGTACTGCCGGGAGTCGCGGTGAACTGACGGAGCAACATGTCGAGAAAGAGTCCAGAATCTGCTGTGGACACGAAGGTCTCCATGAGGGCTGTGACAGCTGGGCGGTGTCAGGACGGGTGATCGGTCCGAACCGGCTTGAGTGGTGCGACCCGGCGGGCGGTCGCGGCGCGGCCCCGGCGGAACCGGCCGGAGGCCGGGACCGCGACGTTCCGCCACGGGGGCGGCGGACAGGAGGGCCGGACGGGGGGATCGTCTTCGTACAGAGAAAAGCTAGCTCCCGGGCCCGGGCGGAACAGGCACTGCGGGAGGCACTTCCTGCGGTACTTCCGCCCCGGGCGGTACTTCCGGCCCGGCCGGTACTTCCGCCCCGGGCGGTACTTCCGCCCCGGCCGCCCCGGCGCCCGCTTCCCCCGCGGCCCCCTCCCCCGCGGCCCCCTCCCCCACGGTCCCCTCCCCCGCCGCCCCGTCCCCGTCCGGCTGCCGCAAGGACAGCACCGGGGAGGGCAGCAGCCAGAGGAACGCGGTGAGCCCGCCGGCCACGGCGATCCACAGCGTGGGGCGCAGACCGAACACCGTGGCGACGGCTCCGGCGAGCAGCGAAGCGACGGGCCTGGTACCGAGGCTGACGGCCTGGTAGGCGCCGAAGACCCTGGACCGGAGCGCGTCGGGCACGGAGGTCGTGAGGATGGTGGCCAGGGCGACGTCGAGCCACATGACGCCCAGCCCGGACAGGAACTCCGCGAGCAGGAGCATCCCGAGGACGACCGGCGCGGGTCCGGTCGCGGCCGGGATGAGCAGCAGGGGGGCCGGGAGCAGGACGCAGCCGAGCAGGAAGGTACGGCCCACACCCACCCGCCGGGCCAGGGGCGTCGCACAGGCGGCGCCCAGCAGCGCGCCGCAGGCGCCCGCGCCGAGGACCACCCCGAGGACGCCGGGACGGATGTGCAGGGCGGTGCTGGAGTAGAGGACGAAGAGCGTGGAGACCATGCCCGTGAAGAAGTTGACCGTGGCGGTCGCGGCGAGGGCCGCCCGGATGACGCCCGACCGCGCGATGAAGGTGACAGCGGTTTTGAGCTGGCCGGCGGCCCTGGGCTCCGGAGCGGCTTCGGCCGGGGAGATCCGGGAGAGGCAGAAGGCCGAGGCCAGGTAGGACAGGGCGTCCGCGAACAGGGCCACCGGCGCCGAGAGCAACTGCACCAGGATCCCGCCGAGGCTCGGTCCGAGCATCTTGGACATGGCCCGGCTGCCGCTGGTCAGCGCGTTCCCCTCGACGTAACGCCCGGGCGGGACCAGCGCTTTGAAGACCGGCGGGTTGCAGACCTCGAAGAGGACCGAGAAGGTACCGGCGAGGAACGCCACGACATAGAGGTGGACGAGCGTCAGGGCATCGAACACATAGGCGATCGGGATGGTGGTGAGCAGGGCGAAGCGGCCGAGATCCGCCACGATCATGACCCTGCGCCGGTGTGCGCGCCGGTCCGCCCAGAGACCGGCGTGGAGTGCGAAGAGCAGGTTGGGCAGCCAGGTCGCGGCACCCAGGTAACCCATCTGGGCGGCGTCGGCGTGCACCACGGTGACCCCGATGAGGGGGATCGCGAGGGAGGAGATCTGTTCCCCGAGCCGGGAGATCGTCTGCCCCGCCCAGTAGTGCCGGAAGGCGGTGGCCCGGAGCAGCGGTGGCAGCAGGCGACCGCCCCTCCCCGGGGGCGGAGCCGATTCCTTCGCGAGCGCGTGGGGCTTCTCCGGCGTCTCCGCGCCGTCCGGGATACGGGGCACGGTGCCGTCAGCGGCGGACGAGGTCATGCGGGGGTCCTTCCGAGCGTTCCGGCCTTCGCCCAGCCGGTCAGCTGCGGCGCGTGGAACGGACGGCACCCGCGGTCTGCCACTCACCAGGACGGTGCCCACGGACGGTGCGTGCGGAAGGCACGAGCGGACGGAGGTGGACCCGGGCTCGGCCACCCCGGCCACGGACGCGAGCACGGGCACAGGCACAGGCAGGCGCGGAAGAGCAGAGGTCCCGCCTGGCGCTCACGCGGACTCCGCTTGCCGTGGCGAGTGGCCCGACGCGCGCGGTACGTCCGGAACCGACCTTTCGGTACGGGACTGTTCCACTCCCGCGCGGACGCCTCAAGTCACCGGTTCACGTGACCGCGTGACCGCGCGGCCCGGCTCCCGGGGCGCGTGCCGGGCGGCACCAGCCGGTCCGGGCACCGGTGGCTGACGAGCGGCGGAGGTGACGGGCACCGGTGGGTGGTGGCGAGCGGCGGTGGGTGGCGGCGAGCGGCAGCGCCGCCGTCACCACCCCCCGCCCGGCCCGGGTCCCCGGCGCGCGTACGTGTCCAGCCCCGGTGTCGGAAGGGCCCTCGCCGCGCGCCCTGACGCCGGCGTCGGCGCCAGATAGGTGAGGGCGAACCGTGACGTGTCCGCCAGTTCGGCCTGCCTGGTCCACCCCGGCGGGATGTAGAGGACTTCACTGGGGAGCAGCCGGCACCGGAAGGACCGGGGATCGGGGCCGCCGGGCGCGGAGACCTGCCAGTTCCCGGCTCCCGCCAGCTGGTGGATCAGTACATGGCCGAAGGTCGTGCCCGAGGTCGCGTCGGCGCATGACTCGTGCAGGGCGGTCCGGGCCCACAAACCGGTCAACCGGGTGATGTGTGCCGCCAGCAGACCGAAGGCCGCGATGCGGTCCCGGGCGGAGAACGCCGGATGCTCGGAGCCGGGCCATAACATCCCGGGCCCCCGGTCCAGATGGACCGAGAGGAAATACGCCAGTTCCTGGAGGTAGAGCGCGGCGGAATCGCCGGCCGCACCCTCCTCATTCGCCATGTCCATGCCCGCCCCCGTTTCGTTCCGCTCACTTCCCCCGTGCCCGCGCACCGGCCTACGAAAAGTGCGTTCACAGCGTCCGTGACGAATGGCAGGAAGGGTATCGCCCGGTACACGGCAAGACCCCCTAGGAATCGGGAAGGATCCCGGGCCGGAACGCCTCAGCCGACTCCGTTCAGCTTTCCGGCATGGCCACCGCGTCGCGCTCCAGCATGCCCCGGGTGACGGCGGCCACCCCGGCCTGGAACCGGCTGCTGGCACCGAGTTCCTGCATGATGTCGGCGATGTGCCGCCGAGCCGTCCGCAGGGACATTCCGAGGCGGCGGGCGATGGCCTCGTCCTTGAGCCCCGCGGCGAGGAGCCGGATGATCGTCTCGTGGATCTCCCGGGCCACGATCTCCAGATCCTGGCCGACCGCGTCGGAGAAGGGTGTGGCCATGTCCCAGGTCTGATCGAAGATCTCGCACAAATAGGCCACGACGGACGGCTCACGGATGACGACCGCACCCCAGCTGCCGTCCGGTACCGGTATGAAGGCGATTTCACGGTCGAAGGCGATCAGCCGGCCGAACAGCTCGTGCCGGGTCCTGTACTGCGCACCGAGGGCCGACGCGGTGGCCACATAGGTCTGGCTGGGGCCGTTGAAGCGGGCGGTGTGGTGGTACAGGGTGCGGATCTCGATACCCCGCTCCAGCATCTCCTGGTCCCGGATCAGGGCTTCCTGCATCGCCTCCGGGACCCGGGAACCGCCGCCGGGCTGACAGGTGAGCACTTCCCTGCGGACGCGCTGGGCCTCCCGGTCGAGAGCCCGGCGCACATCATGGACACTCTCCAGGACCTCTATCGATTCGCCGGGCGGGCGACTCCGCAGGTAATGAGGGACAAACCGATCCAACTGCTCGCGAATTAAATCGATGTTCTCGCGCTGCTTGCGGATCTCTTCCTCGATGGGGGCGGCGAGCTGGGACGCGGCGGTCTCGGGCGCCACGGCGAAGGCGACGGCGGGATCTCCCGGACTGGGGTGCAGCAGACGCGCCCGGAACAGACGCTCCAGGCTCAGCCGCGCCTCATCCCGGCCGATACCGATCGCGTCGGCGATGACGTCGGGATCCGACGAGCGGCATTCGAGGACCCATACGTAGACAGACATGTCTGTCTCGCCCAGATTCAGACGAGCCTCCTCAATCCACTTCCGCCCCACTTTATGCCCATTTCCCCGTCAGTCGCTTTACTGTCAGGCATTTTGATGAGGTGCCCTCCTCCTGGCGAGCAGGTTATTTCGCAGGTCAGTGTAGGAGGTATGACAAAGCCGCCCGCCCGAGGGCGGTCGTCGCGAGAACGGAGAACTCATGAGACTTTCCGCTTCCAGCGTTCAGCTCGTTCTGTCCCTGTCCTTTTCCGCAGCCCTTCTTGTCCCCGCCTACTCCCAGGCCGTGTCCTCCACGGGCGGCGGAGAGGGCCGGACGGTGGCCACGGCTCAGGTGCACAGCGTCACGCCCTCCCCCGACGGCGGGGACGACGACACCTCCTGGGGCGGCTGACCCGGCCCCTGTCCTCCGTATCTCCCACCGCCGCGCCTTCCGGGAGCCCCGCCCGCCGTCCACGGATCGGAGTACGAGATGCAGAAAGCACCCCCCTCGACTGCCCTGACACCGCGTGAGCAGGAGGTGCTCGCCCTGCTCGCCGAAGGCGACACCTACCGGATGATCGCGCACCGGATGGGAGTGAGCCCGCACACGGTCGACACCTATCTGCGGCGGCTGCGCAGGAAGACCGGAGCCGCCAACAGGACCCAGCTCGCCTTCGTCGCCTTCAAGCTGGGCCACAAGGGCTGACGCTCTTCGCCCCCGAGGACAGCTCCGGACGCTTCGGCACGGCGGTCGCCCCGCACCGGGGGGCATCCTCACCACGTGCGGCGTCAGCGGCCGCCGGGCGGCCCCGCGCGGTACGGCGGTGTCCGGTACGGCGGTGTCCGGATGGAGCGGTCGTGAGGCGGCGGCTCAGCGACGTCCGCCTCACCGTAGAGGTCGCGCCGACGAGGTGGCACAGGTTCGGGCCGTCGGCTACCCGCCGCTTCACGCGGGCCGGTTCGTCCCGGATGACGGTGCGTCCCGGATGACGGTGCGTCCCGGATGACGGTGCGCGCCGGCTGTTCCGCGGGGGCCCGCGCGGCCGGAACCGGCGACGCGGGGCCCGCGCGGGGCCGACGCGCTGACGCTCTCGTGGCGCCGATGTCCGGTGCCGGATATCCGCAAAAGGGGCGCCGCGCGCCCCTGACCGGTCAGCCGGTGGCGAGGAGCTTGAGCGTATCGACCACGCGGTTCGAGAAGCCCCACTCGTTGTCGTACCAGGCGACCACCTTGACGTGCCGGCCGTCGACGCGGGTGAGGGCCGAGTCGAAGATCGACGAGGCCGGATTGCCCGTGATGTCGGATGACACGAGCGGGTCGTCCGAGTACTCCAGTACGCCGGCGAGCGGCCCTTCCGCCGCTGCGCGGTAGGCCGCCAGCACGTCGTCGCGCGTCACGTCGCGGGCGACGGTCGTGTTGAGTTCGACGATCGATCCCACCGGAACCGGCACGCGGATCGAGTCGCCCGACAGCTTGCCGTCGAGGTTCGGCAGGACGAGGCCGATCGCCTTGGCGGCGCCTGTCGTGGTCGGCACGATGTTGACAGCGGCGGCGCGGGCGCGGCGGGCGTCGCGGTGCGGACCGTCCTGGAGGTTCTGCTCCTGTGTGTAGGCGTGCACCGTCGTCATGAAACCGTGCTCGATGCCGGCGAGATCGTCGAGCACCGCGGCCAGCGGCGCGAGCGCGTTGGTCGTGCACGAGGCGTTCGAGACGATCGTGTGCGCTGCCGGGTCGTACGCGTCGGAGTTGACCCCGAACGCGAGGGTGACATCGGCGCCGTCCGCCGGCGCGCTGATGAGTACCCTTTTCGCGCCCGCGTCGAGGTGTGCGCGGGCGGCCGTGGCCGACGTGAAGCGGCCGGTCGCCTCCAGCACGATGTCGACGCCGAGGTCGGCCCACGGCAGCCGCGCCGGGTCGCGCTCCGCGAGCACGGTGATGCGACGGCCGTCGACGACCAGGGCCTCCCCGTCGACGGTCACCGGGCGGCCGAGCCGGCCCGCCGTCGTGTCGTAGGCGAGCAGCCGTGCGAGGGTGGCGGGCTCCGTGAGGTCGTTGACGGCGACGACCTCCAGCCCGCTGTCGCGTTCGAGCAGTGCGCGCAGCACATTGCGTCCGATGCGGCCGAATCCGTTGATGGCGATGCGAGTCATGAGTGATGTCCCTTGTTCGGTTCCGCCCTCAGGTTCTCGCGCGGCGTCCGCCGGTGACAGCGGCGTGATCGCCACGGTCCGCAAGGATCACGCCACGTGCTGGCGGGCTACTCCCCCCGGCCTACTCCCCCCGGCCTAGGCACCCCGGGTTACTCGCCCCGGGTTACTCGCCCCGGGCGAAGGTGCGCCGGTACTCGCTCGGCGTGGTGCCGAGGATGCGCTGGAAGTGCTGCCGCAGATTCGCGCCGGTGCCGAGGCCGACGTCGGCGGCGATCTGCTCGATGCCCCGCTGCGAACGTTCGAGCAGCTCACGGGCGACGTCGATGCGGGCGCGCATGACCCACTGCATCGGCGTGTACCCCGCGTCCTCGACGAAGCGTCGCGAGAACGTGCGCGGCGACACCGCCGCGTGCCGGGCGAGCACGTCCAGGGTGAGGGGCTCACCGAGCCGGTGCAGCGCCCACTCCCGGGTGGCGGCGAACCGCTCGCCGAGCGGTTCGGGCACGCTGCGCGGCACGTACTGCGCCTGACCGCCGCTGCGGTAGGGCGCCGCCACCAGGCGCCGGGCCGCGTGGTTCGACGCGGACACCCCGAGATCGCCGCGCAGGATGTGCAGGCACAGGTCGATGCCCGAGGCGGCGCCGGCCGACGTCAGCACGCTGCCCTCGTCGACGAACAGAACGTTCTCGTCGACCTGAACGAGCGGACGCTTCGCCGCGAGTGCCCGCGTGTAATGCCAGTGCGTCGTGGCGCGCTTGCCGTCGAGCAGGCCCGTGGCGGCGAGCGCGAAGGCGCCCGTCGAGATGGCGGCGAGCCGCGCGCCCCGGTCGTGAGCGGCGATCAGCGCGTCGATCACGGCCCGGGGCGGGTCGTCGCGGTCCGGGAACCGGTAGCCGGGCACGAAGACGATGTCGGCCCACTCAAGCTCGTGGAGGCCGTGGGCGACGTAGTACGACAGGCCGTCGCCGCCGGTCACCAGACCGGGTGCCGCGCCGCACACCCGCACTTCGTACGGCATGCTCGCGCGGGTCGTGAACACCTGCGCGGGGATACCGACATCGAGAGGCTTCGCACCCTCGAGCACGAGGACGGCGATGTGACGCCGGGGTGGGGCTGGCACGGGGAAAAGGCTACGCGGGGTGCGAGGGTCGCGTCAGCCCCCGCCGGGCGCGCGCGGAGGCCCGCTCCGGTGCGACGCCGCACCGAACCCGCCGCACCGCAGCACCGCCGCACCGCCGCACCGCAGCACGAGCGGCCCGGCGACGGCGGGATCCTTCCTCAGCGTTCAACCTGGTTCGGTTCGGGCTCGGGCCGGGACAAGTCCTGCAGGCCCACCACCCGCAGCAGTTCCAGCCGCTGCTGGGCGACGCTGCCGGGGCGGGCGGTGAAGACGATCAGCCGCTGCCCGTGGTCGGGGCTCAGCATCACTTCGCAGTCCAGCTCGATCTCACCGACCAGCGGATGCACGATCGTCTTGGTGTCGCTGCGGCGGACCGCGACATCGTGCGCCGCCCACAGCTCCGTGAACTCCGCCGAGGCGGCCAGCAACCGCCGCACCAGCATCGCCGCGCGGGCGTCGTCCGGCCTGGCGGCGACCACCGAGCGCAGCTGCGCCGCATGCGTCCGCCCCAGCCGGTCGTGATCGTCCGCAACGAACCGCACCCGAGCGTCCGGCACGGTGAACCAGCGCCAGAACATATTGCGTTCGAGGCCGGGTGAGACGCTGATGTCGCCGATCAGCGCCATCGACATCGCGTTCTGCGCGAGCACGTCCCCGATGTCCGAGGTCACATGCGCCGGGGTGTCGTGCAGCCGGTCCAGGATCAGCAGCAGCCCCGGCCGTACGTGCCGGCTGCCGCTGGAGGCACGCGGCGGGGCCTGCCCGGCAAGGTGGTACAGGTGGTCCCGCTCGTCGCCGGTCAACCGCAGCGCCCGGGCCAGCGCGCCCAGCATCTGCGCGGACGGGTGCGGGCCGCGCGACTGCTCCAGCCGGGTGTAGTAGTCCACGGACATCCCCGTCAGCTGTGCGACCTCCTCCCGTCGCAGTCCGGGGGTGCGCCGCCGGGCCCTGTCCGGCAGGCCCACGTCGGCCGGTGCGAGGCGGCTCCGCGAGCGGCGGAGGAAGTCGGCGAGCTGGGCGCGGTCCATGTCTCCAGCATCCGTCTCCCGCGGCGACTCTTCCAGGGATCGCCGGTCCCTGGATAAGCGGGTCTCTCCCGTCGCCACGGGCGCCGTGCCCACAGTGGAGTCACGACCCAGCGAGAGCACGACCCAGCGAGAGAAGGACGCGACGATGAACACCATTCTGGTGACCGGGGCCACCGGCCAGGTCGGAAAGCGCTTCGTCCCCCGGCTGCTGCAGTGGGCCGCCGACGAGGAGACGGTGCGGGTGCTGGTGCGGGACGAGGCGCGCGGCGAGCACTTCGCCGCACTCGGCGCCGACGTGGTCGTCGGCGACCTGCGTGAGGAGGCCGACCGGGCCAAGGCGCTCGACGGCGCGAGCGCGGTCGTCAATGTCGCCGCCGCTTTCCGCGATGTGCCGGACGCGGAGGCCTGGGCGGTGAACCGTGACGCCGCCGTCGCCCTCGGTCGCCAGGCCCTGGCCACGGGCGTCAGCCGCTTTGTGCAGACCAGCACCAACCTGGTCTACGGAGCGGGCCGCGGCCGTCCCGCCCAGGAGCGGGACGAACCGCGCCCGAGCGACGACCGAGGCGTCTACCCGGCCTCCAAGGCCCAGGCCGACGCCGCACTCGAAGAACTGCGCGACTCCCGGGGCCTGCCGCTGGTGACGGTCCGGCTGGCCTTCGTCTACGGCGAGGGCGACCCGCACCTGGGCCAGGCCGTACGCTTCGCCGCCGGTTGGGCCGCCCACCAGCGGATGCCGATGGTGCACCATGCGGACGCGGCCCAGGCGCTCTTCCGGGCGCTGCGCGCGCCCGGAGTCGAAGGCCGGATCTTCCACGCGTCCGACGACGCCCCGGTCACCGCCTTCGACCTGTACCGGCTCGCCGGCGTCCCGCTGCCCGACGGTGCCGCCGACCGACAGGACCCCGACCCGTGGCGCGGCGTCACCGACAACCTCCCGCTACGCGAGGAGCTGGGCTGGCGTCCGATCTACCCGTCGGTGTGGACCGCGCGCGACGCCGGGGCGCTGTAGTCGTCGTCCGGGCGGCGGATCCGGACGTGTTCCGGCGAATCCACCCGTTCGGAGCCGCGCGGGCGCCGCCGGTGGGAGGACGATGGCGGCGTCGGGGTGCGGGCCGGCCGTTCGCAGAAGAAAAGGCCCAGGTCAGAGGGCGCCAGCGGCACCCCGGCCCGCTCGGCCTGGTGCTCGATGTACGGCCGGGTCGGTGGAAACTCGCAGACGGCGATCAGGGAGAACACGCCGTCCGCGAGCGGGGCGAAGAAGTGGCCGGGCCGCGTCGCGGGAGCGGCGCACGAAGCCGATGACCGGTCCCGGATCTTCCCGGGCCGGTCACCGGCGTGGTCGGACGGCGGGTGTCAGTTCGCGGAGTCGAGCTTCGCCCGCTGTCCCGTCGTCAGTTCCAGGTCCACCGCGGCCAGGCTGTCGTCCAGCTGGGCGACCGAAGACGCGCCGACCAGCGGGAGGATCGGGATCTCGCCACCCATCAGCCAGGACAGGACCACCTGGTTGACGGTCGCGCCGGCCTCCTCGGCCACCTCGCGTACGGCGGTCAGGCGGGCCGGAGTGCCCGCGTGTTCGAAGCCCGGGCCCAGCGGCTTGTCGTCACGGACGTACGCGCCGGAGAGCAGGGGGGAGTAGGCGATCTGGGTGAGTGCGGGGTTCGCCCGCACGTAGCTCAGGAGATCGCCGCTGACGAGACCCTGGTTACCGTCGGGGGAACGCAGGCTCGGGGTGTCGGTGCGCTGGCGCAGGTAGCTGTGGTGGTGTTGCAGGACCTCGTAGCCGGGCAGTCCCGCCGCCGCGGCCAGTGTCCGGGCGCGTTCCACTCGCCATGCCCAGTGGTTGCTCGCGCCCAGCAGCCCGGCGATGCCGTCGTTGACGACCTCGCCGAATGCCTCGACGGTCTCCTCCAGCGGTGTCTTCTCGTCCATGACGTGCGCGTAGAGCAGGTGGATGCGCTCGACGCCGAGCCGCTCCCGGCTGCGCTCGGCGGATTCGCGGATCACTTTGGCGGAAAGTCCCTCGATGTCGAGGCTGAATCCGTTGGTGGGGGCGTTCGGCCGGGCGCCGAGCTTGGTGGCGATGGTGATTTCGTCACCGATCCCCCGGCTGCGGATCCAGCGGCCGAGCAGTTCCTCACTTTCGCCGCCCTGTGTCCCATTGACCCAGAACGCGTAGTTGTTGGACGTGTCGATGAAGGTTCCGCCGGCCTCGACAAAGCGGTCGAGAATCGCGAAGGACGTCGCCTCGTCGGTCACCGTTCCGAAGAGCATCGAACCGAGGCTCACCACACTCACCTCACGGCGGGTGCTGGGGTCGCTGCCAATGACGCGGTATTTCATGGTGAGTCCTATCCAGAAGGTGGTGGCCGTGCGGAAAGCGGAATGATTACGTCCGAATAAACTGCGTCCGGGCATCGGGAGTGGACGTGGTGATGCTATCCACGATGGCATCGAGATGCCGGACCAGATAGAAATGACCGCCGTCGAACACACGGAGCCGGAATCGCTCCGTCGTGTGGTCGGCCCACGCCTCGGCCTGGGCGCTGTTCACCCGGGGGTCGACGTCGCCGATGAACGCGGTGATGGGGCAGTCGAGACGAGAGGCCCCCTGGTAGCGGTACGTCTCCGTGGCGACGTAGTCGCTCCGTACCGCCGGAAGGATGGCCGCCAGCAGCTCGGGGTGGTCCAGCATCCGCGTGTCCGTACCGCCCAGCAGCCTGATGTCGGCGATGAGTTCCTCGTCGGTCGCGAGGTGCACGGAACCCGGCGCGGGGACCGACGGGGCGCGGCGCCCGGACACGAACAGGGCCGACGCCTCGGCTCCGTTCGCGCGCAGCCGGCAGGCCACCTCGAAGGCGAGCGTCGCGCCCATGCTGTGCCCGAAGAGGGCGAACGGCTCCCGGGTCCAGTCGGCCAGCTCGGCGGCGATGCGGTCGGCCAGCTCGGTCATGCTCTCGACGCACGGTTCGTTGAACCGCTCCTGGCGGCCCGGGTACTGGACGGCGAGCATCTCGGTCCCGGGCGCGAGGAGGGCCGAGAACGGGAAGTAGTAGGAGGCGTTGCCGCCGGCGTGCGGAAAGCAGAAGAGCCGCGGGGCTCCGGGGGCCGCGGTGTGGAAGCGGCGCAGCCAGGGAGTGTTCGGTGGAGTCACGAGCATCGGGGCGTCACCCCGGGCGCCGGACGCCGGCACCGGTGCGGAGCCGGGCCGTGATGGGGACGTGTTTGTAGCCGGACACGAAGTTCGAGGCGAGGCGCTCGGGTTCGCCGGCCGGCCGGAAGTCCTCGAAGCGGGTGAGGAGTTCCTCGAAGAGGATGCGCAGCGTGACCCGGGCGACGCTGTGTCCGACGCAGTAGTGCGGGCCGATGCCGAATGCCACGTGCTTGTTGGGCTTGCGGCGGATGTCGAAGGTCGTGGCGTCGGGGAAGACGGCCTCGTCCCGGTTGGCGGCGCCGAGCCAGACCACCACCGCGTCGCCCGCGGCGACCAGGGTGTTGCGGATCTCGGTGTCGTGTGTCGCGTAGCGCAGGAAGTGGTTCACGGGCGAGGCCCAGCGCAGCGCCTCCTCGACGGCCGTGACATTGACTTCGGGGTGGGCGGCCCAGTCCTCCAGCACTCCGCTGTCGATGAACTCGGCCATGACGTAGTTGGGCGAGTGCGGGGTGGTGACGTTGGCGCCGAGCAGCAGGCTGTAGCAGTTCGCCACGATCTCCCCGGGGTCCATGTGGCGGCCCTCGAACTCGGTGGAAATCAGTACGCTCAGCAGGTCGTCGCCGAGGTCGCCCCGGCGGAAGCGGACCAGGTCCTGGAAGTACGCGAAGAGTTCGCGGTGGGCCGATTCCAGGGTGGCGGCCTTGCCGCCCGGATCCTGGTAGTCCGGGTCGTCGGCGGCGATGCAGACCGTGGTGAGCCTGCTGAGCCAGGGCCAGTCCGCCTGGGGCAAGCCCATCATCGTGCCGGTCACGGACATCGGCATCGCCAGCATCGCCTCGGCGAAGTCGAAGCTTCCGCCGTCGCCGAGCGGCGTGATCAGGTCGAGGATCAGGCGGCGGATCATGTCCTTCTGCCGCTCCACCGCCTTGACCGCCAGCGCCTTTTTCAGGCGGGTCTGCATCTCGGTGTGCCGGGGCGGGTCCGTGACGGCCAGCTGCTTGCCGCCGGCCGGGTCGTCCGTGCCCAGCAGGTCGAGCATGGTGCCGCGTTCGGAGGTGAAGGTCGCGGTCTCGCGCAGTACCCGCTCGGCGTCCTCGAACCCGACGATGTTCCAGAATCCGCGCTTTTCGTCGACCTCCTGACGGGTCAGCGAGTCCAGCTCCCGCATCCGCCGCCACACGGCGTGCGCGTCACCCTCGCTGTAGAGCAGGGGATTGACGAGGTCGGCCGCTCCCGGGTGCACGGGGCATCTGGAAATGGCGGCATCGTGGACTTTCAAGGTCGTCATCCTTTCGTCCGTGTGCGGAGCGGACCCTCCTGAATTGCTCGGAGGCGTGCCGCAGGACAACGTACAGGACAGGCACCGAGGCGTGAGTCAATAACTCTCCCGTCCGCCCGATCCGAGCATGCGAAAGAATTCGGACACCGACTTCCGGCCAGGGGGAAGATATTGAGTCACGTGGCCGGAATCGAAAATGAGCTGGTTGGGGCTGCGCATTCCATACATTCGAGATCACCCTTGACATGCTGAATGCGGTCGACCTAGCCTCATCCAGCCGATGGTCGGAGATCACATCCGGCCGTGCACACCCTTCCTTTCCTGTTTGAATTGGCGTCGAAATATACGCGGCACAGACTGTCATTTTCGCGATCCCATCGTTAGGCGAGTATTGAGGGGGATTCTTTCTTGCTGTCCGCTTCATCACGGGAAGAGCCTCTTTGGTATCCGGCCACCCGGATGCAGCAGGGCCTGTGGGTGCTGGATCACGACGAACTCCTCAAGCCCACGCAACTTGTCCCCTCGGTGATCGAGTTCACGGGACCGGTGGATCACGCACTGCTCGTGTCCTCGGTGCGGCGCGCGCTCGGCAGGCACCCGTCGCTGCGAGCCCGGTTCCGGCTCGACATGAAGCGCCGCCGGGTCGAATACAGCACCCACGGGGAAGCGGCCGATGCCGGATTCCTCGACGCCGCGGCCGAAGGCTGGACCGAGGACGAGATCGACCGGCTGGTGCGCGCGCTGTGCTGCACTCCGTTCGACCTGGCCGCCGAGGCGCCCGCACGGGCCGAGGTCGTCCGGATCGACGCCGAGCGGACCCTCCTCGTCCTCACCTCGCACCACATCGTCTTCGACGGCCTGTCGCGCACGATGCTGCTTGAGGAGATCTTCACCATCTACCGGGCCGGACTCGCCGGTGTGGAACCGGAGCTGAGCAGCCCGCCACATCCGGCCTCGGTGGTCGTCACACCCTCGGAGGAAGAGGTGGCCGCCCAGGTCGCGGAGGTGGTCGCACGGCTGCGCGGCGCCCCCACCGATGTGCGGCTCCCCTTCGAACGTACCCACCAGGACACGTCACCGCTCGGGACCACCGTCACCACCCGCCTCGACGCGGAGCGGACGGCCAGGGCCATGGCGGTGGCGGCGCAGGAGGGCTGCACGCCCTTCATGCTGGGCGTCGCCCTGCTGGCCGGCACCCTGGCCCGGAGCAGCGTCCAGCGGGACTTCCTCATCGCCTTCGCCTGGCCGGGACGCGACCATCCCGAGGCCGCCGACGTCATCGGCATGTTCATCACCACGGTGGTCCTGCGCGTGTCCCTCGACTCCGGCACCACTTGGCGCCAACTGCTGCGCAACGCGCGGATCGGCAGCATGGAGGCGTTCATGGACAGCGACGTACCGCTGGACGCCATCTCGGCCGAGCTCAACCCGGACCGCAACGCGCTCTGGCCGCCCCTGACCCCGGTGCTCCTCAACCTGGACGACGCGCCGCACGCGCCCGAACTCGCCCCGGGTGTCACGGGCCGGCTCCGGCCGCTCGACCCTCTGTACATCAAGTACGACCTCGCGGTGTTCGTCCGTGTCGCGGACGACGCCGAGGGACGGCAACTGGAGCTGTCCCTGGACCACCCCGTGGACGTCACCGACCACGCCACCGTCTCCGCCTTCCTGACGAGCCTGCGGCGCAGTGCCGCGGACCTTGCCGCCTTCCCGGAGGAAACCGTGCTCGAACAGCCCATCGACGCGATCAACCTGGACGACCCCGCCGAGCGGCTCGAACTCGTACGGTCCATCTGGCGGGAGGTCCTGGAGAGCGACGAGATCGACGACGACGTCAGCTTCTTCGAATCGGGCGGCGACTCCCTGCTGCTCGTGCTGCTCGTGGAGCGGCTGAGCCAGGCGTCCGGGCGGGCGCTGCGCACCGTCGACCTCTTCCGCTCGGCCACGGTGAGCGGCCAGGCCGAGCTGCTCGCGGGTCCCGCCGGGGAATCCGCACCCACCGCCCCGGCCGGCCTCCTCGACGCGGCCCGCAACCGGCGCACCGCCGACGAGGCCGTCCGATGACGCGCGAAGAGCTGGCCCTGTCCGTCCTGGGTGAGGAGAGCGACCCGGCGAGCTTCGCCACGGAGAGCCTCATCGCCCTCGGCGGCGACTCGCTGCGCGCGATGCGTCTGGCCGCTCTGCTCCGGGAACAGCTGGGCCTGCGCATCGAGGTGGCGGCGCTGCTGAGCGCGCGGCCCCTCGCCGAGGTGCTGGCCGACGCGGCGCCCGAGGCCCCGGGCGCCGGCGCTCCGCCGGCCGGCGAGCGCCCCGATGCCGCGGACGACGGCTCCCTTTCCCCGGCGCAGCGCGGGATGTGGTTCATGGAGCGCGTGGCCGGCGGCTCCCCGTACAACCTGGTCTTCAGCTGCTTCGTCGAGGACGGCTCGCTGGACCGGGAGAAGCTCGCCAAGGCCCTGGCCGAGACCGCCGCCCGCCACGAAGGTCTGCGCACCGTCTTCCGCGAGAGCGACGACGGTGTCGCGGGCGAGGTCCTGCCCGCCCACACGCCGGAGCTGACGGCGTTCACGTACGACGGCCCGGCGGCCGGCTTCGACGCGTATGTACGCCGAGCGGCCACCGAGCGGGGGGGCGAGCCCTTCGATCTGTCGGCCGCTCCCGCCTACCGGTTCCTGCACTTCTCGCACCCGGGAGGCCGCGAAGCCGTCGTCCTGGCCGCACACCACATGCTGCTCGACGGCTGGGCGGTAGGACTACTGCTCAAGGAGGTGTTCGCCCGCTACGGAGCCCTCACCGGCAGCGCCCCCGGGCCGGACTTCGCCCCGGCCGTCCAGCTGCGGGCGCTGCTGCGCCGTCAGGAGGCCCTGCGCGCCGCGGGCGGGTGGGACAGCAGCGGAACCTTCTGGAAGAGACACCTCGACGGGGTCCCCCCGGTACTGGAACTGCCCGCCGACCGGCCGCGCCCCGCCGTCCAGGACGCCGCGGGCGCGCGTACCGCGCTGGACCTGGGCGCCCCGGCGACCGAAGCGGTGACCGAGCGGGCCCGGGAGCTCGGCGTCACCCCGTACGCCTTTCTGCTCGGTGCCTTCGGCCTGGTCCTGAGCCGGCGGACGGGCGCCCGCCGGCTGCTCGTCGGGGTGCCGCTGCTGGGCCGCGGATCCTCCGAGCTGGAACGTCTGATCGCCGTGTCCGGCAACCTCGTACCGGTACGTGTCGATGTCGACGACGAGTCGAGCGCCGCCGACTATCTCCGCTCGGTGCACGCTTCCCTGGCGCGGAGCATCGACGCGGGCGACCTGCCCTTCGAGGAGTTGGTGTCCCGCCTCGGGATCGAGCGCGGCCACGGCTGCCACCCTCTGGTCCAGGTCTGCTTCGGCATGCACGACCAGCTCGTGCCGGAGACTCTCAGCGCCGGAGCCACGCGACTGCGGGTCGAGGAGGGGCACGGCGGCGGTTCGCAGTTCGACCTCACGCTGCTCATCGGACGCGCCGAGCCGTCGTTCGCCGGCCACGTGGAGTACGCGACCAGCGTCTGGACCGAGGACGAGACCCGCGCGTTCGTCGCCGATTTCCGCGCGGCCGTGGACCAGCTGGCCGCCGACCCGGCCGTCCGGCTCGAGGAGGTGCGCTGCATCTCCTCAACGGGCCGGGCACGGCTCGACGAGATCAACAGAACGGGCCGTGACTTCCCCGCCACCTCCCTCGACGCGCTCTTCCGGGAGGTGGCCGCGCGGACGCCGGATGCCGTGGCCGTACGCGACGAGGCGTCCGCACTCACCTACGCGCAGCTGGCGGAGGCTGCCCGCGAGCAGGCGCGCCGGTTGCGCGAGGCCGGCGTCGAGCCGGGCGACCGGGTGCTGGTGGGCGTGGACCGGTCGGTGGCCGAGGCCGTGGCCGTCCTGGGAGTGCAGTGGGCGGGCGCCGCGTACGTCGGCGTGGAGCTGAGCGGGTCGGACCCCCATCTGGCGAGGATCGTGGGGCGTGCCGAACCGGCCGCGGCTCTGGTCGGCCCGGTCTCCGGGGCCGCCGCGACGCGGGTCGCCGCGCTGGGCGTCGCGCCGGTCGCCACCTGGGAGCCCTCCTGGGCGGCCCCGGCCGGTGTGCGGGAGAGCGCTGTGCCGTTGGCGCCGGAGGATCCCGCGCGCACGGCCTACGTGGCCTTCACCTCGGGGTCGACCGGTGAACCGAAGGGCGTGGTGGTCCCGCACCGTGCGGTGATCCGCCTGGTCCACCAGGCCGGCTACCTGAGTCTCGGCCCCGGCGAGCGGATGCTGCGGCTGTCGCCGCTGGCCTTCGACGCGTCGACGCTGGAACTGTGGGGCGCCCTGCTGACCGGGGCCACCCTGGAGGTGCACCCGGCCGGTCTGACGTCGCCCACCGAGCTCGGGGCGTTCCTGCGCGAGCGTGAGGTCACCGTCGCCTGGCTCACGTCGGGTCTGTTCCGGCTGCTCGGGGAATTCGCCCTCGACTCGCTCGCCGGTGTACGGCAGCTGCTGACGGGCGGCGATGTCGTGCCGCACGACCAGGCGGCTCGCGCGCTCGCCCGCCACCCGGGCCTGGTCATCACCAACGGCTACGGGCCGACGGAGAACACCACCTTCACCACCACCCACTCGGTGGAACGGCCCGAGGAGGTCGACGGCCCGCTGCCGATCGGCCGGCCGGTGCCCGGCACGCGGGTGTACGTGCTCGACGAGCGCCGCCGGGTGGTGCCTCCGGGAGCGGCCGGTGAGCTGTACGCGGGCGGCGCCGGTCTCGCCGACGGCTATCTCGGCGACGAGGACGAGACGGCGCGCACGTTCGGAGTGTTCTCCCCCGACGTGCCCGAACGCCTCTACCGCACGGGCGATGTCGTACGGATGGACGGGCTCGGAAGGCTGCGTTTCCTCGGCCGGGCCGACGATCAGGTCAAGCTCCGCGGCTACCGGGTCGAGCTGAGCGCGATCAGCGACGCCCTGACCGCTCATCCTGAGGTGCGGGACGCCGTCGTGAACGTCACGGACGGCGACAGCGCGG
This sequence comes from Streptomyces sp. NPDC051569, assembly GCF_044454085.1. Lineage (NCBI taxonomy): Bacteria > Bacillati > Actinomycetota > Actinomycetes > Kitasatosporales > Streptomycetaceae > Streptomyces > Streptomyces sp. NPDC051569. Next base: position 106,323 of record NZ_JBITDJ010000008.1, on the reverse strand, counting down.
AGAAGCGGCTGGTGGCCGGGGTGGTGCTGGCCGACGGTGCCGGGATCGACGCGCCCGGGCTGCGCACCCTGCTCCAGGAGCGGCTGCCGGCCTACATGGTGCCCACGCTGTGGGCCGTCGTGGACCGGCTGCCGGTGACGGCCAACGGCAAGGTCGACCGGCGCGCCCTGGCGGCGCGCGCGGTCCCGGCCGGCCGGGCGGCGGCCGCCGCGTCCGGCGGTGCCTCGGCGGCGCGTCCCGCCGAGCCGGCGCGGGAGACGCCGCGGACGGCCGCCCGCGATCTGACCGAGCGGCTCGCGGAGCTGTTCACCACGGTCATCGAGGACAGTGAGCCGGTCACCGGGATCGTGGCCGACACCGACTTCTTCATGGTGGGCGGCAACTCCCTCGGCGCGGTCCGGCTCATGCGCAAACTGAAGGCACAGCTGGGAGTGAGCGTGCGCCTGCGCGACTTCCTGCTCTCCCCGACTCCGGACGGCCTGCGGGCACTCGTCGAGAAGGCCGCCGGCCGGTGAACCGTACGCCCGCGCTGTCGCCGTCCCTCCCGGAGGGCTCCCGGGCCCCGGAGTGGGACGAGGGGCTGGACTGCTGGGTCGTCGCGGATCCGCGACTGGCCCGACAGGTCCTCAACCACCCCGGCTTCGCCTCGGGGACCTTCGAGCGCTCCTTCCAGCTGTACATGCCGGAGGCGGCGCGGGAGGAGTACCGCGAACTCACCGCGTTCCTGCGGCTGTGGTTCGTACAGGCCGACGCCCCCGAGCACACGGCGCTGCGCCGCCCCGTGCAGCGGATGATGTCCGCCTCGTACGTCCGCTCCCTCGCCCCGCGCATCGAGGAAATCGTCGACGAGTCTCTCGACGGCCTCGCGTCGGCCCGGCCGCACGACGTGGTGCCGGCGGTCGCCGACGCGATCTCCGGCAGAGTCATGGCTCATGTGGTCGGCGTCGAGGAGGAGCCAGCGGTGTTGCACCGCTGGTCGCGGACGCTGTCCCTGTTCATCGGCGCCATGTACCGGCGCGATTACGCCAAGGAAGCCCACCACGCCATGACGGAGATGGCAGGGGCCCTGTCGCGGGCCTCCGCCCCGGCGGGCTTTCCGCGTGACACACCGGAGGACCGGGCCCGTACGACCGCGACCTGGGCGATGAACCTCTTCGGCGGTCTGGAGACGACGGCGTCGCTGCTGGGCTCGACCGTCCTGACCGCGCTGGGCGACCGGGCCGTATGGGACGGGATCCGCGAGGAGCGGGAGGGCGCGGTGGAGGCGCTCGTCGAGACCGTGCTCGTACGGCGTCCGCCGCTGCGGCATCTGGGGCGCGTCGTCGCGTACGACCAGGAGGTGGCCGGAGCGCGGCTGAAGGAGGGTGACCTCGTGCTCGTCAGCCTCACGGGCCATGGGCTGCTCGCCGATCCCGATGCCGATCCCGAGCCCGGTGCCGGCGGTTGCCCGGCCACCGGGGCCGGTCAGCCGGAGCAGCACCTGGTCTTCGGCCACGGACCGCACTACTGCGTCGGCGCGCCGCTCGCCCGGCTGGAGGCGGCCTTGCTGCTGCGCCGGTTCGCGCGGCGGTTCCCGGACGCCCGGCTCGCCCCCGACGCCGCCGTGTGGGGCCCCAACCTCTCGTACGTCGGTCTCGACCATCTGTACGTCGACCTGGGCCTGGAAGACACCCCGTCCCGTTCCGGAGGGGTGTGACCGTGTCGACGGAGAACGCTGTGGCCGTGGTGGGCATGGCCTGCCGGCTGCCGGGCGCCGAGGACGTCCGCCAGTACTGGGCCGCGCTCACGGGCGGTGTGGACGGGATCAGCCGCAGCACGCCGGAGCAACTGCTGGCCCGGGGGGCCGACCCCGACTACGTGCGCCGGGAGAACTTCGTCCCGGCCATGGGTGTCATCACGGGCTCCCGCCGGTTCGACTGGGCGTTCTTCAGGTACAGCCGGGCCGAGGCCGCGGCGATGGACCCGCAGCAGCGCGTGTTCCTGGAGTGCGCGACGACGGCGATCGACGACGCGGGCATCGATCCCACCCGGTTCCCGGGTCGGGTCGGGGTGTACGCGGGTGCCGACCGGGTCGGCTTCCGCGCCGACGACTCGCTGAGCGAACTCGCCCTGTACATCGGCCGGGAGAAGGACTTCCTCGCCACGCGTGTCGCCTACAAGCTGGGGCTGCGCGGTCCCGCGCTCACCGTCCAGACGGCCTGCTCGACCTCGCTCACCGCCCTCCACCTCGCCGTACGCGCCCTCGTCGGGGGAGAGTGCGACGCGGCCCTGGCCGGGGGTGTCAGCGTGATGCCCGGCGGGGAGTGGGGCTATCTCTTCGAGCCGGGCGGCATCCTGTCGCCCGATGGGCGCTGCCGGCCTTTCGACGAGAACGCGGCGGGCACCGTGCCCAGCGAGGGCGTCGCGGTGGTGGTGCTCAAGCGGCTCGCGGACGCGCTGCGCGACGGCGACCGGATCGCGGCGGTGATCGCCGGCACGGCGATCAACAACGACGGCTCGGACAAGATGGCGTACACCGCGCCCTCCATCACCGGGCAGAGCGAGGTGATCCGCGACGCCCAGCGGATCGCCGGCGTCGACCCGGCGGACATCGACTACGTCGAGGCGCACGGCACGGCGACCCAGCTCGGCGACCCGGTCGAGGTGCAAGCCCTGACCGATGTCTTCCGGGATGCCTCCGGCGCCACCGGCTGGTGCCGGCTCGGTGCCGTCAAGGGGAACATCGGACACACCGGCGTCGTGGCGGGCGCCGCGGGGCTGATCAAGACCGCGCTGATGCTGGAGCGCGGACAGCTCGTGCCCACCGCCCACTTCGGCAGTCCCAACCCGCTGCTGGAATTGGAGAGTTCGCCCTTCCGGATTGCCGCGCGCAACGAGCCCTGGCCCGCCCGCGGTACCCGGCTGGCGGCCGTCAGCTCCTTCGGCGTGGGCGGCACCAACGCCCACGTCCTGCTCCAGGGCGCGCCGAGCCGGGCGCCTCGGACCGCGCGGCCCGGGCCCCGGCCGCTCACGCTGTCGGCAGCCACACCGGACGCGCTGGGACGGCTGGCCGGGGCGCTCGCGGACCGGCTCGAACCGGCCCCTGCCGGGGAACGGGTGCCGTCGCTCGCCGAGGTGTCCCGGACCCTCGCGGAGCGGCGCGTCCACCGGCATCGCACGGCGGTGGTGGCCGGGGACCCGGCAGAGGCGGCGCGGCTGCTGCGCGAGGTCTCCGTACGGGCCGCCGAGGCCGGACCGAGCGCGGGTGCGGGTGTGCCGGATGCGAGCGCGAGCGCGGGTGCGGGTGTGGCGACGACGGCCGGGCGGCCGAAGAAGCTGGGGAAGGTCGCCTTCCTCTTCCCCGGCCAGGGCACCCTGCGGCACGGCGCGGGCGCCGCCGCGTACCGGCTGCTGCCCGGATTCCGGGCGGCGTTCGACGAGATACGCGAGGCCGTGGGCGACGCGGACGCCATCGACCTGGCACCCGTCGTCACCGACGCGGCGGCCGGGTCGGGTGCGTCAGCGGGCTCCGGGCCCGGAACCGGCGCGGCGCACGACTGGTTCGCCGACACCGTGCACCAGCAACTGGGCCTGTTCGCCCTCGGTTACGCCTTCGGGCGGCAGCTGGAGGCATGGAACATATATCCCGCCGCCATGCTCGGGAACAGCGTCGGCGAGTACGTCGCCGCCACCCTCGCCGGGGTCTGGGCCCCGGCGGACGCCGCCGCCCTGGTGCTCCGGCGCGCCCGCGCGATGGCGGACACCGAACCGGGCCGCATGCTCAGCGTCGGTGCCCGCGCCGAGGAGGTCGCACCCCGGCTGCCCCCGGACGGTGAGGTCACCATCGCCATCGAGGCCGCCGGCTCCGTGGTCCTGTCCGGCCCCGAGGCGGCCATGGCGGACCTGGTCGCGGGAGAACATCTCGCGGGCCTCGAAACCACCCCGCTGCACACCCGGCGCGCCTTCCACTCGAAGGCCATGGAACCGGCCGCCGAGGCGGTGCGGGCGACCATTTCGTCGATGCCCGCCCGTCCGCCCCGGCGGCCACTCGTCTCCAACACGACGGGAGACTGGGCCGACCCGCAGGAGGTCGCCGGCCCCGACTACTGGGCCGCGCAGCTGCGCCGGCCGGTCCTCCTGGGTGAGGCGATGACCACCCTGCTCGGCTCGGGCTGCACGACGTACGTCGAGCTGGGCCCCGGCAGCTCGATGATCGGCGGCCTGCGCGGCAGCCCCGGCTGGGACAGCGCGTACACCACGGTCCGGATGACCGCCCGGCCCGAGGAGCCGGCCGACGGCGGCCTGCTGGCGGCGCTGGGCACCCTGTGGGAACACGGCGCCGACCGCGCGCTCGACGACGTGTTCGACGCGCTGCACGGCACCGGCGAGGAGCGTCCGCCGCGCTGCTCCCTGCCGGGCTACCCGTTCCTCGGCGAGGACCCGGAGTCCGGGCGGCCCGCCCCGGTGCGGCGGCCGGGAACGGCGGCCCCGGCAGAAGGTCCCGCGCCGGCCGGGCGGGCGGTGGCGCCGGACGACCGGGGGGCGGCGGGGGCCACGGCGGTGCGGATCCTGCTGGAGGAACTGTGGTGCGGCGCTCTCGGTGTCCCCGGGGCGCTGGACAGCGACGACTTCTTCGCTCTGGGCGGGGAGTCACTCATGGCCGTCACCCTGACGGCGCGGGTCCGGGAGCGCACCGGCTGCGTGCTGTCCGTCACGGACTTCTCCCGGGCGCCGTCGTTCGGCGAGCTGGTCGCGGCGGTCGAGCGGCGGCTGCCGGCGTCCCCGGCGGCGGACGGTCCGCCCGCCACCGGTCCGGAGGCCGTGATCCCGGGCGTCGCCACCCTCAGCGAAGGCGGTACGGAGCGGCCGCTGTTCCTGGTCGCGGACGCGACCGGCAACGCGCTCCCCTACCGGGTGCTGGCCGATCTGCTGGGACTGGCCGGGGACCGGCCGGTCCTCGGCCTGGAGGACACCGGCACCGGGCGCCCGCGACCGCGCACGATCGAGGCCATCGCGGCCGCCCATGTCACCACGCTGCTCCGCGCCCAGCCCGAGGGTCCGTACACGATCGGTGGGTGGTCCTTCGGCGCCGTCGTCGCCCACGAGATGGCACGCCGGCTCACGCGGCGCGGCAAGCGCGTGGACCTGCTCGTGTGCCTGGACGGCTTCGTCCCGGACACCGGGGGGCTGCCGATGGCCTTCGCCCCCGACTTCCTGCGCGCGGGCCTGCGCGCCCAGGCCGAAGCGGCGCTCGGGATCGGCCCGCTCGCCCGCCAGGTCCGGCGCAGTCCGGCGCTGCGGAGGCAGTTCATCGCGAACCAGGCGACGCTGCTGCGCTACCGGCCTCGGCCCGTCGCGTGCCCGGCCGTGCTCTTCAAGGCGTCGAGCGGACGGCCGGAGGCCGACCGGCTGCGTACCCGGCTGTCCGGTCTCTACGGGGACGGGATCCGGGTGGAGCCGGTCGGCGGCGACCACTGGTCGATGATGGCGCGCCCGCACGCGGGCGACCTGGCGCTGAAGCTGCTCGACGTACTTCCGGGTGATTCCGGGTGATTCCGGCCGATTTCAGCGGCGGGACAAGGAGAGGATGACGATGGCTGACAAGCCGCCGGGCGGGGGCACCACCCGTGACCCGGGAGCCCTGACGACGGCAGACCCGGGGGGCGCGACGACGGCGGAGCCGGCCCGCGACCCGGGAGCCGTGGCGACGGCGGACGCGGGCCGGGAGGCCGGCCCGGCCACAGCGGAGACCTCGCTGCTGCGCAACGGGAACTTCCAGGCGCTGTGGACCAGCGAGGCGTTCGCCGCGCTCGCCAAGGAGACCGCGGAGGTCGCCTATCCGCTGCTGATCCTCGCGACCACCGGCTCAGCGCTCTACGCCGGCGCGGTGGGATCGGCGCAGCTGATCACGGCGAGTGTCATGTCGATCCCCGGCGGCACCCTCGCCGACCGGGTCGACCGGCGGATGCTGCTCATCGTCTGCAACGTGGCCCGTGTCCTCCTGCTCGGGTTGTTCGCCCTGCTCATCTCGACCGGGAACGTCAATCCGTTCGTCATCTTCGGCATCGCCATCGGTTCGGCGGTCTGCCTGGGCGTCTCGACCCCGACGGGCCTCGCGGTCATCAAGCAGTTGGTGCCACCGTCGCAGCTCACCCAGGCGACGGCGCAGAATCAGGTGCGGTACTTCGCGGCGACCATGGGCGGCCCGCCCGCCGGCGGGTCCCTGTTCGTGGTCGCCCGCGCGTTCCCGTTCCTGAGCGCGGCGGTGGCCTTCCTGATCTCGACGGTCCTGCTGCTGTTCATCCGCAAACCCCTCACGGTGGAGAGAGCCGCACCGGGAGAGAAGCGCAACGCGGCCCAGGGCTTCAGGTTCCTGGCCCGGCAGCCCGTCCTGCGCCTCCTGATCGTGTGGATCATGGGCTCGAACATGGCGTTCACCCACACCGGTGTCTTTCTCGCGCTGATCGCCACCGCCGAGAGCCGGGGCGCCTCGCCGGCCTTCACCGGCATGCTGCTGTCGATCGCCGGGGTCGGGGGGCTCGTCGGTTCCCTGCTGGCGGGCCCGATCATCAAGCGGGTGCGTCCGCCGGTGCTGTTCCTGGCCGCCGCCTGGATCGGGCCCGTCGCCGCCGTCCTGCTGGCGAACGTCTCCGGCCTGATCCCGCTCGGCATCATCGTCGCCTGTGTGTTCCTGCGTGGCCCGGTCACCAGCGCGCTGTTCCTCGCCTACCTGGCCGCCATGGCGCCCGACAAGATGCAGGGCCGCGTACTCGGCGCGGTGATGTTCATGTCCATGGTCGCCGCGCCGGTCGGTGTGTTCGGGATCGGTGCCCTCTTCGACCTGGCCGGCCCCACGTGGGTGTTCACGGCCATGGCCATCGCCTCCGGCCTCGCCGCGCTGCCCACCCTCAGCCCCCTCATCCGCAAGCTCGCCCCGCCGGAGGAGTACGCCGACACCACGGCGACCCCTGCAGCGGAGCCCACCCACAGGGAGACGTGATGACAGCCGAGACATCGGGCGAGACCGCCAGGGCCGACGGCGCGAGCGGCGCCGACCGCCTTCCGCCGGAGTTCTTCACGGCGCCCGAGGCAGGCGCCACCCACGCCGCGAACGCGAGGCTGCGCACGTCCGGCTGCCCCGTCCACGCCATCGACTACCCGCCGGGCGGCGACGCGTACGTCGTCGCCGACTACGAGACCGCGCTCAAGGGCTTCAGCGATCCGCGCCTGTCCAAGCGGGTCGACAACGCGCCGGGCTGGTTCCGGGACCTCCTCAAGGACAGCAGCCCGGTCCTCATACGCAACATGATCACCGCGGATCCGCCGGAGCACACCCGGCTGCGCAGGCTGGTCAGCAGGGCCTTCGTACCGCGCCGCATGGCACTGCTGCGGCCCCGCATCCAGGAGATAACCGACGAACTCATCGACGCCTTCCCCGAGTCGGGCGAGGTCGACCTGATGGAGTTCGCCTTCTCCCTGCCGATGCGTGTCATCTGCGAGTTCCTCGGCGTCCCGATCGACGACCGTCCGGAGCTGCACGCCTGGGGCAACTGGCTCAGCGGCGCGCCCTTCCCGGACGAGGAGTCGAACAACAAGCTGAAGTGGGCGAGCGACAGCATCGAGCGCTACCTGGTCGACCTGCTGGAGCGGCGTCGCCGCTCCGGGCTCGGCGACGACCTGGTCAGCATCCTGCTGCGGGCCGCCGACGAGGAGGACGTCTTCACCGACGACGAACTCGTCTCGACGCTGGTCCTGCTGATCATCGCCGGCCACAAGACGACGGCCAACCTCATCGGCAACGGGATGCAGGCCCTGTTCGGCCAGCCCGGCCAGCTCGAACTGCTGCGCTCGAAGCCGGAGCTGGCCGAGTCGGCCGTCGAGGAGTTCCTGCGCTTCGAACCGCCGGTCTACCGCGGCACCCTGCGGGTCGCCACCGAGGAGATGGAGCTCGCGGGCTGTCCCATTCCCAAGGAGGGGTTCGTCCATATCCTGATGGACTCCGCGAACCGCGACCCGGAGGCGTTCGAGAACCCCGACCAGCTCGACATCACCCGTGGCACCAACCGCCATCTGGCTTTCGGCCAGGGCGCGCACTTCTGCGTGGGCGCCCCGCTGTCCCGCGTCGAGGGGCAGGTGGCCTTCCCCACCCTGCTGCGCAGGCTGCCCGGACTGGCCCTGGCGGTCCCGCACGACCAGCTCGAATGGGTCTTCGACAACTCCACCAGTCGTGGCCTGAAGTCGCTGCCCGTGCGGTACGAGGCCCGGCTGGCAGCCGACGAACTGGAGCACTGAGATGACCGTCAGCACCACCCTGGTCTGCCTGCCCTTCGCCGGTGCGGGGGCCTCCTTCTACCGCCCGTGGCAGCGGCTCACCGGCGACGGTCTGACCCTGCTCCCGCTGCAGCTCCCGGGCCGGGAGCGGCGGATCGACGAGGACCCGTACACCGACGCCCATACCGCCGCCGACGGCCTGCTGGCCGATCTCCGTGACTCCCTCGGCACCTCGCAAGAGCCCCACAGGATCGCGCTGTTCGGCCACAGCCTCGGCGCCGTACTCGCCTACGAGCTGGCGCACCGGCTGGTCGCCGAACCGGGCTTCGCGCTGGTCCGGCTGTTCGTCAGCGGCTCCCCGCAGCCCTCGGAGCCGCGGGCCCGCCGCGCCACCGGGCTGCCGGACGACGCGTTCCTCGCGCGCGTGAACGAGTTCGCCGGCTACACGCACGAGGCGCTCGAAGACCCCGAGATGCGTGAGCTGATCCTCCCGGCCCTGCGGGCGGACGTCGAGATGCACGAAAACTACGTGCCGCGTACGGACCTGCCGCTGCCCGCCCCCATCACCTCCGTGCGCGGTGCCGACGACGAGCTGGTCACCCGCGACGAGGCCGCCGCCTGGTCGAAGGTCGCGGGCGGGGACTTCCGGTCCGTCGAACTGGCCGGCGGTCACATGTATCTCGCCGATTCCGCTCAGGCGCTGCTGGACGTCATCTCGGGCGACGTCGGCCGAACGGCGGGCGGGCCGTGCGCCTGAAGGGGAAGGTCGTCGTGGTCACCGGGGCGGCCCGCGGCCTCGGCCGCGCCACCTCGGTGGCGTGCGCCGCCGAGGGCGCCGACCTGGTACTGCTCGATCTCTGCGGCGACCTGCCCGGCGTGCCGTATCCGCTCGGTACGGCGGGCCAGCTGGAGCACACCGCGACGCTGTGCCGCAAGGCGGGCGCCGCGGTGCTCACGGCGGAGTGCGACGTACGGGATCTGCGCTCGGTGGAATCGGCGCTCGCGCTGGCCGAGGGCCGGTTCGGCCGGATCGACGGCGTCGTCAACAACGCCGGGATCGCGGCGCCTTCGGGCAAGCCGGCGCACGAGATCAGCGAGGACGAGTGGTCGCTGATGATCGATGTCGACCTGTCCGGGGCCTGGCGGGTGATCCGTACGGTCGGCAAGGCGATGAGCGAGCGCCGCTCGGGCAGCATCGTCAACGTCGCCTCCACGGCGGGGCTGGTCGGATATCGGCACTTCGCCGGGTATGTGGCGGCCAAGCACGGCCTGGTCGGGCTGACGAAGGCCGCCGCGCTCGACTACGCGCCCACGAAGGTCCGGGTCAACGCGGTCTGTCCCGGATCGGTACGCGACGACTCGGCCGCGGAGGGCCGGATGCTCACCGAGATCGCCCGGGCGCTCGACGTACCGGTGAGCGAGCACGAGCGGACGTTCGTCGAGGCACAGCCGATGAACGCGCTGATCGAGCCGGAGGACGTCGCCTCCGCCGTGGTCTACCTGGTCTCGGACGACTCCCGGCAGGTGACCGGGTCGGTGCTGACCGTCGACGGCGGATTCACCGCCCGCTGAAGGGCCGTCGCACCGACAGCCGAAATGACGAGGCGAATGAGCGAGGCCGGACGAGCGAGGCCGAACAGACAGGGAGGACACCCGTGCTGGGTGCACAATGCCATGCGGTCCGCGTCCGGCTGACCGCTCCACCGGTACCCGAGCGGGCGCTCGGCGCCCGGCTGACCGCCGCGGGGCCCTGGCGGCTGTGGGTGGACGACATACCGGCCGGGGCGGCGGAGCCGCTCGCCCTGCGCCGCCGCGCGGCCGAGCTGAACCGGCCGTCGGCCGGAGTACGGTGTGTCCTCCTGCGGTACGCCGACGGCGAGGCGGACCTGGTGATCGTGGCGGACCGGAGCCGGCTGGACCGGCACGGACTGCGGCACCTGATCGCCGTACTGACCGGGACGCGGCCCCCCTCGCTGTGCCCACCGCCCGCCGCGGGGCGTGCCGGGACGTGGGCCGAGGGCCCCGCGCCGGAGTGGGGCCAGGGGGAGCCGGGCTCTGTCCCGCACGGTACGCACCACCTCGACCTGGCGGACGACGGCAGCACGGACACGGCCGGCCTACTGGCCGCGCTCGCCCTCACTCTGAGCCGCTACGAGGGCCATGGCGCGACGGGGAGCGTGGTCGTCGCGACCGACCGCTCCGGTGCGCTGGAGATCGCGGCGGAGCCGACCGCCACCCTCGCGGATCTGCGCGAGGCCTCGCCGGCCCGGGTGGACGGTCCCGTCACGGCCGGGCTGATCGACGGGACGGACCCCGGCCCCGGGCGAACGCCCGGCGACGGTATCCGGCGGGGCGGCGACGGCCTCGGGCCGCTCGGCGACGAGTATCTGCCCTGCCTCGCCCCGCTGTTCCCACTGACGGTCGCGGTCTCCCCGCTGCCGGACGGAGGCTCGCGCCTGTGGTGCTCGTACCGGCGCAGCCACTTCTCCCCCGAGGCCGTCGAACAGTTCGCCCGGCATCTGGCCCACGTGTACGGGCAGTCGACGCGCGCGTCGCGGACTCCGGTCGCCGACGTGGAACTGCTGGACGCCCCGGAGCGGGACAGAGTCGCGCGGCTCGGGCGCCCCTCCGCCACCTGCCCGGACGAGCGGATCACGCTGCCCGAGGCATTCCGGCGGACCGCGTCCGTGACGCCCGACGCCGTGGCGGTGTGTGAGGGAGACGTACGGCTCACCTACCGCGAGCTGGACGACCGGTCCTCCCTTCTCGCGGCCGGCCTGCGGGCACACGGGGTCCGGGACGGCGACCGGGTGGGCGTCTGTCTGGAGCGGACGGCGGAGCTGGTCGTCACCATGCTCGGTGTGCTCAAGGCGGGTGCGGCGTACGTACCGTCCGACCCGGCCTATCCCGCCGACCGTCTCACCTACACGGCGGCGGACGCGGGGCTGGGTGTGGTCGTCACCCGGCTGTCCGAGTTCCCGCGCGGTGGGCGCACGACCACGCTGACCCCCGACGAGCTGTCAGCGGCGGCGCGCGGCGCCTCGCGGACGCCCGCGACCGAGGCGGCTCACCCGGCGACCACCCCGGACGATCCGGCGTACGTCATCTACACCTCGGGTTCCACCGGGCGTCCCAAGGGGGTGGTCGTCCCGCACCGCAACGTCGTCTCCCTCGTCGAGGCCACCCGCGGCGACTACCGGCTGGGGAGCGACGACGTATGGACGCTGTTCCACTCCGGAGCCTTCGACTTCTCGGTGTGGGAAGTCTGGGGCTGCCTGCTGACGGGGGGACGGCTGGTGGTGGTGCCGTACTTCGTCTCGCGTGACCCCGGCGAGTTCCGCGATCTGCTGGTCGCCGAGCGGGTCACGGTCCTCAGCCAGACCCCGACCGCCTTCTCGCAGCTGCTCCAGGTCGATCACGGCGAACTCGGCGTCCGCTTGGTGGTGTTCGGCGGCGAGCCGCTGGACAGCCGGATGCTGCCGCCCTGGTTCGACCGGCACCCCGAAAAGGTGTGCCGCATGGTGAACATGTTCGGCATCACCGAGACGACCGTGCACGTCACCGCCCAGACCATGACCCGCGAACTCGCCCTGGCGGGGTCGCGCTCCGTGGGCGCCGCCCTGCCCGGCTGGCATCTGTACGTGACCGACTCGCGCGGCCGGCTGGTGCCCCCCGGGGTGAGCGGCGAGATTTGCGTGGGCGGCGCCGGAGTGGCCCTCGGCTATCTCAACCAGCCCGAACTGACCGCCCAGCGGTTCGTGGCCGACCCGTACACCGGCGGACGGATGTACCGCAGCGGCGACCTCGGCCGGCTGCTGCCCGACGGGAGGCTCGAACACCTCGGCCGCATCGACAGCCAGGTGAAGATCCGCGGCTTCCGGATCGAGCTCGACGAGATCCGCTCCGTACTCCTGGAGGACCGGGACGTCCAGGCGGCGGCCGTCGTGGTCCGCCGGGACGACCCGGCCGATCCCGCCGCCGCCCGGCTGGACGCCTACGTCGTACCGGCCGACGGCGGAACCGGCGCGGACACCCCGGGGATCCGCAAGCGCGCCGCCGGCATCCTGCCCGAGCACATGGTCCCCGCCACGGTCACAGCCCTCCGTACGCTCCCCCTGACGACGAACGGCAAACTCGACGCCGCCCGCCTCCCGGCCCCGGCCCGGTCCCCGGCTTCCCGGCCGGCCGAGGCCGACACGGTCGCCGGACTCGCCGAAGCTCTCCGGGACATCTGGGCGACCGTCCTGGGCACCCCCGTCGGCCTGGACGACGACTTCTTCGAGCTGGGTGGCAACTCCCTCTTCGCGGTGCGCGTGAGCGCGGCCCTCCGTGCCCGCGGCCTCCCGTCCCTGCCCTTGCGCGACCTCTACCGGACGCCGACGATCCGTGCCCTGACCAAGGACTGAAGCGATCATGAGGCTCCGGAAGAGGCATCCAGCCGCCGCGATCTGATCCCGGAGAGCACAAAACCCCAGGTCACAAGCTAGGTGACCTGGGGTTTTCGCTGAGCCCCCTGTCGGATTCGAACCGACGACCTACGCATTACAAGTTGTCCGATCTTGATCCGGTGACGTCCGCTGGCATCCGCCGCACGGCTCCCGCACCTGTTCAGAGAACCTGCCACACCTTGCGGACGTCGATGGACCACCACGGAAGGGGATGTGATTGAGACCGCAATTGAGACCACGCCCCTCCGCCCCGAACACCATCAGGCCGAACCGCCGACATCGGCCGACCTTTAGCTCGTCAGCGGCCCTACGGCAGCACCTAGCCGGTTCGCCATTACCTGCGCCCCGCGTGCCCTTCGCCCTTTGGCAGCCTTCTCGATCTGGCACGCGGCGACACCCGTGCGGAAAGTTCAACTATCTTGACGTCCAGGGGCCCTCACCTCGAATTAGATTCTCCAGCAGAGTCAATCTCGTAGATGGAGTATCAGGCTCGGGAACCGCACAACTTCTTTGCAGCCTGCACCAAAAGATCCGTTCGCTCTTCGAGAAAAGCAGAGAAATCGTCCCTGAACAGGGAATCGGGCAGCAGTGCACCGTTTTGGATTGCCTCAATATCGGCAGGCATATCGGCACGATAAACTGACGGCGCACAGTCGCTAATCTTTCTATTCTCCGCCCGTGAAATGATCGCGAAGTTGGCGAGGCAATTCGCGACTTTCTCGGCCGGAGGATTAGAAAGTTTCCTGAGGTGCGATCGCGGAAAACAATGGTGATATTCGTGCCGATTTGGCTCGGCGAGCACCTTATCCAATTCGACGCCTTGGCCGGACAAGAATGACTTGGGCTTGAGACTCGCCAATAGGAGGATCATGGTTTTAGTCGCTACCGTCCGACTATTGAATTGATTTCCAGTGAAGAAGCGTTCATTGACATCAACAGGGATATCTTCAAGGATCGTGCTGGTGCCGTTTCTCAGCTCAAGAGCCGCCTCCACGTCACGCTTGATATTTCGCCCGGGGTTCCCGCTATAGCGATGGCCAAACGAACTACGCCAGAACCAGCGGAGGAGCACGGTCCGCTCATCATTCGTGATCGGTTGCGACTGACGCACCGAGAAGAAAGTCGCGAGCGGAATCAACTGAGCCGAGTAGGGCATGAATTTGAGATGCCGGATCCCCAGATTCGTTCGCACGAAATCGATAGCTAGCCCTAGCGCCTTTTCAACGATCTCGAACGATACCCGCACATCGCTTCCGTTGATATTTACAAGCGATTCAGGTGCAGGGTCACCCTGCAAAATCGCGGAGCAGCAGCGGAGCATTAGATCATTATCAGTTCCAATACTACCGAATCCGAAGTTCTCGAACGTCTCTGCCAGAGCAAGGAATTTCTCTTGCAAATCAAAATCTTCACTCCAGGTCCAAGCGGTAAGGAGTTCAAACATCGTCAGTTCGACGCCCATCCGGTTTACGCGCTCGAAGACAATGGCAACACTTGTCCTATCCTCGGATTCGAACGTTTCAACTGGAATCAGAGCTTCTTTAAACCTCTCCTGAACCTTCACGATTTCGACATTGCGATCGACAGTTAGAGGCTTAGTAGCCGAAGAAAAAGCCACTGGGTCAAAGAAACAGTTGAGCGGGAAGTAGCGGTCAGGGGCCTGCATGATCTCTGACTCTTGCAGGGCCACAAAGCGCGTGCCCTGAGCATCCCCCTCAGCCTTAAAGTCATAGTAAACTGGAAGCCAAACTTCGGGGTTCTCCTGCTTCGGTGTCAACTCGGTCTGAAAAGTAGAGAAAATAGAAGTTAGTCGCTGCTGCCCGTCGAGCACGTAATCTACCGGATAGTCCTTCTCCGGGGGGCGGAGTTCAAAGCCACCCAACTCCTTCTCTGTCTTCAGAGCGGTTCTCGTACGCCAGAGAAGTACCGACCCAAATGGAAATCCTTTATAAATGCTATCCATGAGGAGGGCAGCACTGGTCGGCTCCCAAATGTAGCTTCGTTGGAATCCAGGCACGCGCATAGTTCCATTGTGAATTCGCTCAATGGCCTTACGCAACGGCAGTGGCTCACTCACAGAATACCCCCAGAATGACTACAGAGTGCGATCGGTTCGATCGTACTGGACGCCGGATTCCTTTTTCGACTCTTTGTGGAAATACGGACTGAAACTCACCCCGGCGAGCGCGTCAGCGCCGTCTGCGTGGTCCACTGCGGCTCGCACACCGCCGGGATACTGCCGAACCCGTCTACCAGGGCCGCGTCACCATGTGCACGAACAACGACGGCAGCACCGACCGCAGAATCGCCGCGCCTAGAGCGAACCCGAAGTCCGCCACAAGGGCGAGGACTTGGAGACGCAACGCGGCGCGGGCCGCGCGCCCGTGGCCGGCCGAAGAGGAGTAACCCCCGCCTTGACCCTGGTCGATTCTGGCCAAAGGTTGGCCAGACGCCCTGGTCAACACTAGGAACCGGCGGCGGCGGAGTGAGACAGGGGGAAAGTAGAAGGGGTGCCCCTCATTGGGGGCCACCCCTTCTGACCAGCATCTACGCTGACCTGCACGGTGGGTGTGGGATTTGAACCCACGGTGACATCGCTTCTACGACGGTTTTTAAGACCAGCCGCTTAGCCGCTCCGAAAGCAGCCCCGACCTGCCCAAATGCCACTCACCTCCACGCTGGCGCGCCGATCTTGGCCGCAGGATGGCCACAGGCCCCTGACGGATCACCTGAGAGCGTCCGCGATGGCGTCCATCGAGTCGGTCACCGCCACGGCGCCCGCCGCCACCAACTTGGCTTCCTTTCCAGGCTTGTTGGCGTAGCCGATGGTGGCCACCTCCACGGCGCGCCCGGCCTGCACGTCGCGCGCCGCGTCCCCGACAAAGACGCACGACGCGGGCGCGGTAGACGCGGCGGACAGGGCATCGAGTAGCAAGCGCGGGTTGGGTTTCATGGAAGTCGGGTCGCCCGGCACTCGTCCGAACACCCCCGCGATGTCGCCGCTGAGCCCGTGATCATCGAGATAGGCGCGGATCGCGTCACCCGAGTTGTTGCTAATGATCCAGACGGAGCGGCCCGATTCGGCACAGGCGCGAATGACGGCTTCCCCGCCAACGGTCCGCTCAGCGAGGGCAACCGCCTCCACCTCCAATCGCGTCAGCGTCTCGTCCGCCGTGGCCGCCAAGTCCGGACGCATGTCGGCAACGTGCCGCAGCAGCGCGAGCGGGTCTGTCTCCGCCGCCCAATCCGCGGGGGCATCCACGGTGAGGACGGGAAGGAGCGCGCCGTACAGCTGGCGCGCGACGTCGGGCGCGGGCAGGCCGGCGAAGACCGAACAGACCGGGCCATCGAAGTCGAGGAGAACGTGCTTGACGGGTCGAAGCACGTCTGCGAGGGAGTTCGTGTTCATGGCTGCCGCTCATAGGAAATGGTGTTCCACACACTGTCGAACCAGAGCTGAGCCTGCTGAATGTAGAGCGATCCCAACGACGCGTCATCCGGTCCAGCAGAGTGGTGAAAGAGCGTCGTGTCCTTGCCGGTGACGTCGAAGAACGTACGCGGCTCGCCTTCGACGGAGAGGGACCGTTCACGCAGCGGGTAGAACCCGAAAAACGCTTCCCGCCGGTTCAGGATGTACAGCTTGAACAGGCTGGACGCCTTGTGAACGCGCACCTCAACGCTGACTGACTTCACCAGTCCGTACTCTGCGAGCACTTCCACAGAGTGTTTGATACCGCCGGCATTCGTCAGGGCGATGTTCCGCGCCCGATCACGTAGCGCGACTTCATCCTGTAGTCCGTCGACCAGAACGGGAACTGCCATGGGCACGGTTGTGTCGGGCAGAAGCAGGCGAACCGTGATGGATTCCGGGGTGAGCCGACCCGATCGGATCTTGTCTAGCGGTTCCTGCATGGCGTTGTACAGGGTTTCGCTGGAGAAACCGGCGAAGTCGAGAGTCACTTGCGGCTCGGCAAACGCCGCCTCGATGTGGGGCCGGAGCCCTACCGGGCGCTCCGTACGCTCCCGCACGAATGACCCGCTCCCCTGGCGAGTGATGATCAGGCCCTCACTCCGCAGTAGCTCTAGAGCCTTGTCCACGGTGCCGCGCGCCACGGTGTAGCGCCGGGCCAGCTCAGGGCCGGAGGGAAGTTTGTCGCCGGGGGCGAACCCTTCTTTCTTCGTAAGGATCGCAGCTCGCAGAGAGCTGCTGACCTGCTGATACGGCGGGCGCGGGTCATCCGGGTCAAGGCTCATCCACCCATCCTAAGCCACATGCCCAACATGCACGGGTCACCCAGCTCTCTTGACCTGCCTAAGCAGGTTGTCTATGTTGAGCATGTCACCGCGAACGAAGCGGAGACATCGAGAAGGGGCCTTCTTTGGGCTGCTTCGAACTGCACAGCAAGGGGCCCGGGATAGATCGGGCCGAGGGACCCGGACCCCTGGTCAACCGGAGGGCATCGAGACCGAAAGGTCATGTCTCTGCCTGAAACGGGAGCTCGTGTTCCCGAAGGAGACACATCGTCCATGTCCGCCCGAGATGAGGGGGTTGTCCATGTTCCAACGAAGTAGTGGGGCGTCATCTGCCGCTGGACCGGCACAGGTGACCACGCCCCATTGCGTCGGTGACCACGCGACATCGGTCACCACTTCCCACCCGTGATCCCCGTGGATAGCGCGGGGCCGGTTGCCTCCTCCGCCCGTCCGGGTCGCTGCGTGCGATGCCGTACGGGCGGGGTTGAGGGGAGCCGGAACATCTCCGGACCTGCACCGATACCGCAGGAAAGGTAGTCATGACAGGAACGATCCTTGCGATTCTCGGGACGCTGGCCGGGACGCTGGTTGCCGGGTTCATGCAGCACCGGACCACCTCCCGTACCGCGCGGGACGCGGTGGTCGAGCGGCGGCGTCAGGCGTTGGCCGAAGCGGTCCCGGCGCTGCTGGCCGCGCTGGTCCGCCACCGCGAACAGCAGTACTTGAAGATCGTGGCCCGCCGGGAAGGTGAGCCCGAGACGGCCGAGGCGCGGCAGGTGCGGTACGCGGCCCGGTCGGGTGTGACCGGGGCCATGGACACGCTCCACATGGCCACGGACCACCCCGCCCTGCTCGCTCTCGCGCAGGAAGCGGTGGACGCGGCTTTCGCGCTCGGAGACGTGCCGGCCCAAGAGCTGGACGCGGCGGGACTGCGGGCCCGCCAGGCACACACCGCACTACGCACCGCCGGCGCCGCGCACCTCTACGCCTGACCACCCCACCGTCGCACCACCCGATTGAGGAGAAACCCCATGCTCGGACGACGACGCCACACCGACGCTCAGGCCGCGCTTACCCAGCAGGCCGATGACCTCAAGTGCGCGGCCCGCGCGAAGAAGTGGGGCATGGACGACAGCGCGAAGAAGTGGAAGGCCAGCGCGGATGCCGCGTTCGGCGACTTCGCCCGCATCACGAAGGAAGAGCACGACCGCAAGAAGAAGTAGCAGTCACCCCCGATGGTGACCCTCACGGGCCGGCGGGTTCGACTCCCGCCCGGGGCACTCCAACCAAACAACGGCGCGCGGCCCCGGTGGTGAGACACCGGGGCCGCTGTTCGAGCCGTGTCACCTACCAGGGAGAACCCGACTCATGCCTTACATCGGTACTGATCAGACGGTCGTTACGGCCGCCTCGTACGACGGCGAGCCGACGGCCGCCGAGCTGGACGCGATCGAGATCGAGATGCCGCTCATCCGGGCGGAGGTGGAACTCCTCGACGCGCAGATCATGACCCTGGACCGTCCGGCCAACGAGCTGGACACCCGCCGGGTCCGCCGGGCCCGCCGCCGCGTGCTGGCCGCCCGCCGGGAGCTCTCGAACCGGGGCACCACGATGAGTACGTCCGGGGGTGCCGCGTGAGCACCGACCTGGACAAGAGGCTGACCGCCGCGCACGCCGAGGTGAAAGCGGAGATCGCCCGCACCGACACCAAGACGTCGTTGCTGCTGGCGTTCATCGGCGCCCTGCTGGCCGGGGTGTGGACGGTCGCCAAGGACGCACCCCTGCCGGTCGCCGCGCTGGTCGTCGGTGGCTTGGGTGTGGGCCTGTTGCTGGTTGCGGCGGGTCTGCTGCTGCGGGCGGTGCGACCGAACATGTCCGGCGCGGCCGTGGCGGGCTTCCCCTACTGGGCCCGGCTTACCGCTGAGGAGATCCGTACCGCGCTGGCGGAAGACCGGCGCGGTGCGGACATCGCGAATCTCTCCCGTATCGCCGTGGCCAAGTTCCGTCGCCTGTCCCGCGCGGTCGATCTGACCTGCGCGGCCGGCGTGCTGCTGATCCTGGCCGCTGTGATCGCGATCGGGGGTGGGCTGGCATGAACCGCACCGCCAAGACCCTGCTTGTCCTCGCCCTGGTCGGTGTGGTCGGGATGGCGTTTCGGGTGTCGTGGAACGCGTTGCGGGACGTGGCCCGTGCGATCGGCGCGGACGCGACCGGGGCCACCCTGTACCCGTTCGTAGTGGACGGCCTGATGGCCCTAGCGCTGGTCGCCGCGCTGGTTCTGGTGGGGGACGATCGCCGGTTCGCGCTGCGGGTGCTGGCCGCCTACACGGTCGCCTCGCTGGTCCTGAACTACGTGCACGGTCTCGTCCCCGGCCTGCACAGTCGGGCGGTCGACTGGGGACAGTTGGCCGACTGGAACCCCGCCAACTGGGCGCTGGTCCTGCTCGCCACGTCGCTCCCGGTCGGGTCGATCTACTTCGGTTCCGACCTCGTGGCGAAGGTGTTGCACCACCGACCGGCCCCGATCACAGATCAGGATGTATCGCCGCAGGTCATCGCAAATCGGTTGGGGTCTGACCTGCGGGAGTCGACCCCCGCAACGCCTGCCAAGGTGGCGGCGCTCCCCGCCCCCGCCGCTGTCGAGTCGGTGCCGGAAGTCGAGCCGACCGAGACGGCGCCGGTAACGGCCGTCGACGCTGTCGAGTCGCGTCCGCGTCGGTCGACGGGTCCGGTACCTGAGTCGGCCCGCACACCCCGACCGACCCGCACCCCAGATCAACTCCTCACCGAGGCGCGGTCGGCTACGGCTGACTGGCCGGACGCGGACCTGACGGCCGAAGCGGTCCGCAAGGCCGTCCGGACGTCGTCCGCCAACGCCCGCACACTGCGCGACGCACTGCGGGCCGAGCGCGCCGAAACGCGTGAGGCGGTGACGGTATGAGCGCCGTTCTGACCGTGCTGGCCACCGCCGGGCCGCTCGCGGCCGGATGGTCCGCCCACCTGTACGTACTGCGCCGCCGGTTGAGTACTGCCCGCCGCGACCCGCTCACCGGGCTGCGCACCAGGGACGGCTTCACCCGCCGCGCCACCACCCTGCTCAAAGATGAGCGGGCGGTGGTGCTGCTCGCGGACGTGGACCGCTTCAAGCAGATCAACGACACCTTCGGCCACGCCGCCGGGGACGCGCTGCTCAAAGCAACGGCGGACCGGCTCGCACACTACGTCGGCCCTACCGGGGTCGCCGGACGGCTGGGCGGTGACGAATTCGCCGCAGTGGTCATCGACAAACACAACACGGTCGCCGACCTGCTGACCGTCCTTCACGGGGTCCTCGCCCGGCCGGCCGCCGGCCTGGACCCGGCGGTGCACACCACGGTCTCCCTCGGCTGGGCCCGCGTGGCGGACTTTCCGGGCGAGGACCTGTCGGGTCTGCTGCGCCGGGCGGATGAGGCGATGTACGCGGCCAAACAGGCGCGGGCGGGTGTCCGGCGGGCCGGTCTCGGCATGCTCTTCGCCACCCTGACCGGCCGCCGCTCCGGCCGGCGTGGCGCCCGCACCACCGCCCCTGACCTGGGGCGGGCGGCCTGATGTCGGCCCGGTTCTTCGACCCGGACGGCGACCTGTACGGCCTCCCGACATTCCCTTTCCGTATGGCCCCGGACGGCTACGCGACGCGCCGCCAGCTCCGGGCCGACGGCCTGCGGCCCGGGGGCCAGCCGGCCGCCGCGCAACTTCTGTGGTTCTCCAACCGCCGCCGCCGCACCGGCCAGCCCCCGACGCTCCGTGTCGCCTACCTCTACCACCGCGACCTCGCCAAGCCCGTACGGCCCATGACCCCGGGCCGTGCGGCGGCGCTCGCCAAGGCGATGCTCGCCCGCCGCACCTGCCCGGAATGCCACACGGACACGGGGTACTGCATCCCGCGCTCGCTCGGCATGTGCGTCACGTGCGCCTATCCCGATTCGGAGACTCCGTGAAGCTCACCCTCAGCACACACAAGCTGTCCGGCCACCGCTCCACCCTCCGCACCGCCAAGGGCATCACCGACAAGGCCGTACGCCTGGTCGACCGGCAGGTCAGGGGGACCATGCCGGACGTCGACGTCGTCCTGACCACCGAGCGCGGCATGGTCGACCTGATGGTTGCCGCCGACCTCGCTCTTGCCGGCGCGGACGACCGCCGCTCCCAGCACCGAGCCACCAGCAACGCCCGGCAGGCCGCCCGCGACATCCTCGCGGTCGCCCTGCCCTGCCCGGACGGATCGGCACTGATCGTGATCCGGGCGGACAAGCACGCGACACCGGGCGCGTTCGCCGTGACGGTCGTGCACGAGCTGGTCCACGCCGTGCAGTTCAGCCGCAGGGACGTCACCGAGCACCACGTCCGGCAACTGCGTGCCGAACTCGGTATCCAGCGCCAGACCGGCCGGCAGGCCCGGCAGTACGAGCGGCTGCTTCGCGAGCACGAGGGCGAGGCGTACAGCAACGAGTACCTCGCCGACCACATCGTGCCCGGCGCCACCGCCGCCCGCGCCGCCTGACCACACCCTCACCAGTTCAGCGCGCCCCGGGGTGGCCGCGCCCGGCCAAGGAATCGCGGCCACCCCGGCTCTCTCTCACTCCCGCCCCGTTGGGGCAGTCAGGAGCACTTCCAGCATGTCCGAGAACGTCGTACAGCTCCACAAGAACACCGACCCCCCAGCGGACGATCCGGCGCCTGTCACGATGCTCACCGTCGTTGACGCCCCGCCGGCCCCGCAGCCCGTACCGCTGTGGGTGCGCTCGGGGCGCGCGGTCAAGACGGCCCTCACGCACGAGTCGACCCGTTCGACGGCGCGGGCGGTCGTCCGGCACGGTCTCTACACGTTCAACGGCGGGCGGATCGTGGCCCGCCGTACCTGGGACGGCCGTACCGGTGCCCGCTACGAGCGGATGCTTCGCGCGGCGGAAGCCGCGGGAAACCATGAGCTGGCCACCGAGTGGGAAGAGCGGTTGCAGCACTTCCGCGACGCCCGGCACCGCCGCCGCATGGACCTGCTCACCTCACCCGTCGACGTCGCCAAGGGCGCCGCTGTCGGCACCGGGATGAGCATCGGCCTGCTCATCGCCCTGGGCGTCGTGATGGCCATCAACACCGGATCGGTCGGGGACGTGATCACGCCCCTGTCCGCGACGGTCGACTTCATCGCCCTGCTGATCCGGATCGTGCAGGTGGTGTGGGGCCCGGCGCTCACGATCGGCCCGCTGCTCGCGCTACTGGCCCTGTGGTCGGTCGGCCGCAAGCAGCACGCCGCCCCCGCATGGGCCCTGCCCGCCAACATCCGCAACGGCGAGGGCGAGCCCATCACCCCCTCAATCGTGGTCAAGGCCCTGCGCGACCTCGGAGTCCCGGCCCTGGGCCGGGCCATCAAGGAGATGGGCGACGCCGGCGCATCCATGCTCGGACCCATCCGCATCGCCGGATGCGGCGTCGAAGTCGACGTCACCCTGCCCTCCGGGGTGTCGACCAACGAGGTCCAGAGCAAGCGCAGGAAGCTCGCCGAGAACCTGAGCCGACACGAGCACGAGGTGTTCATCACCATCCCCACCGCCGCCCGCACCGTGCGCCTGTGGGTCGCCGACTCCGGCGCCCTGGACGAGCCCATCGGCCCCTCTCCGCTGGTCACCGACGAGTCGATGACCGCCGACTACATCAAGGGACGGGCCCCGTGGGGGCAGGATCTGCGCGGCGACGCGGCGAGCCTGAGCCTCTACCAGCGCCACCTTCTGATCACCGGCCTGTCGAACCAGGGCAAGACTGCCGCGCTGCGGGCGCTCGCCCTGTGGCTGGCCCTTGACCGGTCCGTCGAGTTCTGGATGGGCGACCTCAAAGGTGTGGGCGACTGGGACATGTTCGACGGTCTCGCCGCCCGGCTCATCCAGGGACCGACCGACGAACACGTCATCCAGGTCACCGAGATGGTCGAAGACGCCGTGGAGGAGATGAACCGTCGTCTCCAGGCGCCGCCCGGCACCGTGTTCCCGCTGCTGGTCGTCATCGTGGACGAAGCACAGATGGCGTTCATGTGCCCGGCCGTCGGAGACGACAAGCGGCCCTACGGCGGATCCAAGGCCACCTCCCGGTACTTCATGGGCGTCCGCAGGATCCACAACCAGGGCCGGGCAGTCAACGTCCTGATGTGGCAGGGCACCCAGGACCCCACCGACCAGAACCTTCCCAAACTGGTCCGCGAGGGCGCCCACACCCGCGCCTCCCTCGCGCTGGGCACCGAGTCCCAGGCCCGCATGGCCCTCGGGGACAAGGCCGTCGACGGCGGCGCCGCCCCCAACCTGCTGCGCCCCGGCCTGGACAAGGGCACGCTGGTCGTCGCCTCCGACGGCATCGCCATCCCCGCCGGCCAGGCATCCATCACCGTACGCACGCACTACATCAGCACCGACGACGCCAAGGACATCGCGGAGCGGGCCAAGGCACTGCGCGACGGCGTCACCACCCTGCACGTCATCGACCGGGGCGAGGACCGCGACACACTCGCCGACATCGCCTCAGTCATCGGCGACGCCCCCCGGGTGCGCACCAAAGACGTCCTCGCTCGCCTCGCGATGCTCAGCGAAGACGCCTACGGCGCCTGGTCATTCATCGACCTCAAGCGCGTCCTGGACGACGCAGCACCGGACGGCCCGGACCTCGCCTACAAGTCCGACGGCGTCATGGTCGTCGGCCGCGACCGCCTCGCCCGCGCCCTCGCCAACCGCGACGAGACCGGTTCCGGTTCCGGTTCCGCTGCCTGACGGCAGGGAAGCGACCACCCCAGGGTCAGGGAGGGAGGGAGAACTCCCTGAACACCTCCCTGACCCGCCTCCCTGGCCCTGAGCTGCACAAATGATCGCTCAGGGAGTCAGGGAGGCCCGCAGGTCAGACCCCCCAAACACCCTCCACAGCACCCCGGGCAGGGGGTGCCCACGCCTCCCTGCCCCACCCCCGGAAGGGATTCCGCATGTACCCCGACCACACCCACCAGCCGCACGCACAGCGGGCCGTGGAAGTCCACCAGCCCACGCCCCTCGCCCCCGTGACCGCGGCGCCGCTCGTGCCGATGCAGCCGGGCAGCGTCCCGACCGTGGCGAGCATCGTCCTCACGGACGGCCGTGTCGTCACCGGCTACGCCATCGCCCCCGCGCAGCCGGCACCGCTCGCGGCCAAGCCGCCCGTATCGCGAGCCGCGGTGAACGTCGCCCTCGGCGGCGTCGGGTTCCTCGCCGTGTGCGGCGGACTCCTCATGCTCACCGCCTTCATCACCGCCCTGACCGCGTTCATCACCCAGCTCATCATCCTGGCCGCGGTCATCTTCGGCGGATGGATCGCCGTACAGGTCCTCGGCACCGGACGCAGCAACGGCGGGACCACAGTCAACATCCGCAAAGCCGTGATCAAGCGCAACCACTTCGGCGGCTGAGGGGGTGCCGTGACAGCCCCGCCCAACGCGCAGAGGCTGCACATACAGCCCATGAGGTGGAAGGCAGCGTGCGCCTACGTCGCAGAACACCACCGCCACCACGCCCCGCCGCAGGGACACCAATTCTCCCTTGGTGTCCACACCCAGGAGGGCCGCTTGGTTGGCGTCGCGATCGTGGGACGTCCCGTCAACCGTCACCTCGACAACGGACTGACCGTTGAGGTCACCCGCGTGGCGACAGACGGCACCCCCAACGCCTGCTCCGCCCTCTACGCAGCTGCATGGCGCACCGCCCGCGCTGCTGGATACCGGCGCGCCATCACCTACACCCAAAACGGGGAGAGCGGAGCCAGCCTGAAAGCCGCGGGGTGGCGCAAGGTCGCCGATCTCCCCGCTCGGGGCGGTTGGAACAGCCCGAGCCGGCCGCGATGCGCTCTCGGCACCGAGAACGTGGCACGGGCGCTGTGGGAAGTCACGACCCACAACGCCCCTCCGCTTTTCGCGCCTTGTGATGAAACCCGTGACGGAACGGGGAGCGCTCAAAGCCGTAGACGCTGCTCAGAGTGCCGCGAGCCGATCGCGGCAGCTGCTACGGGGCGCCCCGCGCGTTACTGCTCGCCGGCCTGCCGGCAACGCGCCTACCGAAAACGCAGCCGCTGAACCCGCTCACGCCTCTTCGGAGGCGAGCGGCCAGCCGGCGAATCCGTTCGCGGTCCGGTAAACCAGCGCCACACCCTGCTCGGCAAGGAGGGCCTGCACGTCCGTAGTGGGCGCGCTCGGCAACAAAACAGCGACACGCAACCCCTCATTACCGGGGACGTGACGGCGGTAGTCGGCAAGCTGCCCGATCGCCATACGGACGTTGGCCCGGCTCGTCAGCCCCTTGGCCTCGAACAGCACGTGATCCGTCGCGTCATACAGATCAGGGGTCAACGCGCCCGGCTCCCCCTCGATGGTGAACTGGAAACTGTGGCTCTTGTGCCCCGCGGCCGTCAAGTGGGCCACGAACGCCTTGACCAACTCACCCTCACGGCGAAGCACCTTGCGCTTCCCGGCGGGGATGTCCGCGACCGTTTCCGCGGTGTTGTGCTGCTCGGTCTTCTTGACCTTCGCACCGCTCTGCGCGGGCAGTTCAACCGGCTCCGGCAACTCGGTCACCGGGTTGGTGATCTCGTAGCCGGATGCGGTGGCGGGCTGCTGCCAGTCAGCCTCCGTCCACGCCGGCGTCGTACCCGGCGCCGGCCGGAACCGGAACACCAGCGCATCCCGCATGACCTTGTCCTTGCCGGGACCGCGGCGCACGTCGTATGCCTTTACGGGGTCCACCACCATCTGGCCGATGTACCGCTGCCGCATGGCCGCACTGTCGGGCATCTTGCCGTCCGCGACGAACAGGTGAATCTCACGATTCTTCTCGGCAGCAGTCAGCAGTGACCCGTTGCGGCCAGACGGCTTCTGAGGCCCGTTCGCGCCGGCACCGGTGTACAGGTACAGCGGCCCGAACTCGTCGTCCTCCGCACGGCCGTCAAAGGTGTAGCCGTACTCCTCGCCCGCAGATGGGTCGGAGTACACGAACACTTTGCCGGCATCGTCGGCCGGTTCGATCCCCTGGAACGTGCCACACCCGTAGATCGCGGCGATCTCCTCGCGGCTCGTAAGCACGCCCGGCGAAAGATCAAAACTCGTCGTCATGCCGCGACGATAACCGCCCCCACTGACAACCTGCCGACCCATTTCCCTCTGGTCGCAGGTGAAAGGGCGGCCCCCGTCTCGCCAAAGTCACGGGCCGCCCTCGCCAGCCAGTCCCTCGAAGAGAACTGGAGACACCCAGCATGACCCAAGCCGCGTCCATTCATCCACTCACCGCTGCCCTGGATCTGGCGAGCCGAGGCGTGCCCGTCTTGCCGCTGCGGGCGGGGAAGGTCCCGTTCGGGAACTGCCCGCCCTGCCGGGACAACGCCTGTGGTGGCCGGCCGAACATGAAGACCCCCGGCCCCTGCCTGTGCCACGCGCCGTGCCACGCGTGGGCCGCCGCAACCACCGACCCCACCGTTCTCCGAGCACGGGAGTGGAAGAGGGCATGGCGCGAAGCCGCGGCGGTGGCCTACCACCCCGGCGGTGTCAGGCTGACCGTCGTGGACCTGGACCACGCCGACGCCGCCGCCTGGGCCCGGCAGGCACTCCCCGCGACCCGCACGGTTGCGACGACGCGGGGCGAGCACTGGATCTACCGGGGTGCGATGCAGTCCGCTAACGCGGTCCGCGACGGCGTCGACATCAAGTCCACGATGTCCTACGCCCGGTGGCTCGGACCCGGCACCGGCACCATGACCGCCCTGCCCGACGCCGTGCGCGCCCTGGTCGTCAAGGAACCCTCCACGACCCGGGCCACCCCGCGCGCCGCCGCCGTGTCCGCGCCGGTCGCGAACGGGGAGTGCCCCCACCGCACGCCCGCTTACCTGGATCGGGGCGTTGCGATGGCTGAGCAGCGGATCACCGAGGCGTCCAGTGCGGTACACGCGACCGTCTATCGCACGTTCCTCGCCGTGCTGGCCGCGCACGGCCGGTGCGGTTGCCTGATCGACACCCACGTGGCCCGGCTGTTCGCCGCCGCGCAGGCCAAGGGCGAGTCCCCCCGGCACTGCACCGACGCGTGGGCCAACGCCTTGACCCGGTTGGGACTGTGACCATGGCTGATGACGAGAAGAACCCGGCCCGCGAGGTCATCACCGAGTACGCGCAGACGCACTTCCGGTACTTCCGCACCGCCGACGGCACCGTGTACGCGCAGAAGAACGGGCACCCCGTGGCCCGTCCGATCCGCTCGCAGGGCACGACGGGCAGCCACCGCCAGGAACTCATGGTCGGTATGTACAGGGACGGGCGCGGCGTGTTCAACGGCAGCTCCCTCAAAGAGGCGTTGGACTTGATCGAAGCTCTCGCGCTGACCGAGAACACCCAGGCTGTCTATATCAGGGTCGCCCCCGGGTTCGACGGGGCGACGTGGCTCGACTTGGGCCGCGCTGACGGGCGGTCCGTCCGTATCCACCCCACCGAGTGGGACATCACCGTGCCCGACCCGCGCGAGGTGTGCTGGCGGCGCACCCAGCTCACTGGGGAACTCCCCCTGCCCGTGAAGGACACCGACGGCAAGGGCATCGATCTGCTGCTGAGGCTGTGCAACTTCGCCGGCGCGGAGACCGAGTGTCTGGCCCTCGCCTGGCTGGTCGGCTGCCTCGGGCCGTCCGTTCCCGTCCCCGCCCCGTTCCTCACCGGCCCCCAGGGCGCGGGCAAGTCGACCGGCGGGCGGATGCTCGTGCGGATCATCGAGGGGATGAGCGGGGACCTGCGGCGGGCGCCGAAGGATGAGGAGAACCTGATCGCGGCCGTGGCCGCAGGATGGATCACCGCCCTGGACAACCTCTCCCACATGACCCCGGACCTGTCCGACGCCATGTGCTGCATCGTCACCGGGGCCGAGAGCGTCAAGCGCGCGCTGTTTACCGACGGGGACGTGCACCGGGCCCGCTACCGCCGCCCGTTGCTCCTGACCGGCATCGACGTCGGCGTCATCCGGCCCGACCTCGCCGAACGCCTCCTCCCGCTCCGCCTGGAACGGCCCCGCGTCCGGCGTACCGAGGCCGAGCTGTGGACGGACTTCGAAGAGGCACTGCCGGTGATCCTCGGCTCGCTTCTGGACCTCACGGTCAAGGTCCGCGCCGCCCAGGCGGAGACGCCGACCGATCTACGGATGGCGGACTTCGCCCACCTGTGCGCGCAGCTCGACATGGCCGCCGGCCTCGGAGCGCTGGCCGCGTACCGGGCCAGCCTGGACGACCTCAACGACGACGTCATCGAAGGCGACCTCTTGGCGCAGACCGTTCTCCAGCACGCCGAGACCATGGCTCCCGGCGGCGAGCAGCGCATGACGTCCACGGAGTGGCTGCACTGCCTCAGTCGCCTCTACAGCGGCGACGAACTACGGCCCCTGCCTAAAGGCTGGCCAACCACCGGAAAAGTCCTCTCAGACCGCCTCAAACGCCTTCAACCCACTCTCGCGGCCCGAGGCGTCCTCATCGACAGCGGCCGTACCCGCGAAGGCCGTTACCTCGAAATGACCCGCAAGGGCCCACCATCACCCCCCGAACAATCGGCAGCGTTCTGACCCGCAACGCCGGTCACGGGAACAAGCAAGAGGAGCACGCCCGCGCGGGTGCTCCTCTTGCTTGTCCGGCGGAACGCCGCCCCAAGGTCGTGCCGCGCAGCGGCTCCTCATCGCACCCAAGGGAGCACGGCACTACTACAGACTTCCCCTCCTTTTTCCTAAGTAGGGAAGCTCTGCGTCACAGCGTCACGCACACCCACAAACGGCCCCCTGACCTGCTGCAACGGGCGTGACGCAGACCGCATTTTCTGCGTCACCGCTGCGTCACAGCGTCACGCCGTGACGCAGCCCATGACGCAGCCGTGACGCACCCCACACCCCTGCGTCACCCAAAACCCCAGGTCACAGCCCTACATGACGCACGTGACGCTGTGACGCAGAAATCCACACCTCGGACAGACACCGCTCTTCGCCAGCCCAAGGAGCCACGGTGACCACCCCGACGCGACCCATCGAACCCCTTCTCTACACCCCGAAAGAGGCCGCAGAAGCCCTGCGGCTCGGCCGATCCACCGTCTACGAACTGATGGCCCAAGGCGCCCTGGAGTACGTCAAGCAGGGCCGCGCCCGGCGCATCAAGGTGACCACCCTGAGGGCGTACGTCGACGGAATGCCCGCCCAGAACACATCACACTGAACCCCCCGTCGAAGCGCGGCCCGGACGGCCCTCGGGTCGCGCTTCGGCGTTGAAGGAGCACGATGAACACCCGCAAGCCGAACATGGAGTCATCGATCTACCTGGGCGGCGACGGTTGGTGGCACGGCCGCGTCACCATGGGCACCAAGAACGACGGGAGCCCCGACCGTCGGCACCGCCGCGCCAGGACCGAAACCGAGATCAAGCGCAAGGTCAAGGCGTTGGAGAAGCAGCGCGACGAGGGCAGGGCGCCCGTGGCCGGCCGCAAGCCGACCGTCGAAGCGTGGATGACCACGTACCTGACCACGATCGCCAGCCTCAAATTGAAGCCCCGGTCGCTCGATGACTACTGGTCCAAGACCCGCAACGACATCATCCCCGGCGTCGGAAAGCACCGGATCGACAAGCTCGCCCCGGAGCACCTGGAGCGCATGTACGCCGACATGCTCCGCGAGGGACACGCCCCCTCCCACGTGCTGAAAGTCCACCGCATCCTGTCCCGCGCCCTGAAAATCGCCCACCGGCGCAGGATGATCGTGGAAAACGTCGCCACGCTCGTTGACCCGCCGACGGTGGACGAGACCGAAGCGAACCCGTTCACCATGGAGGAAGCGAAGGCGTTCCTGCTAGCCGCCGCGAAACGGCCCACGTTCATGCGGTGGCTGGTCGGGGTCGGCATGGGCTTCCGCCAGGGCGAGGCGCTGGGCCTGCGCTGGAAGTACGCCGACCTGGAAGCGGAGTTGTTCAACCCGCACTGGCAGCTCCAGCGCCTCACCTGGCGCCACGGCTGCGACGACCCCCACGCCTGCGGTGCGCGCCTTCACCGCTTCGAGCTCTGCCCGCCGGACTGCGCGACGCACCGCACGTACACCCGGGGCTGTCCCCGACCCTGCCCGAAGGGCTGCACCCGCCACGCGAGCACCTGCCCGCAGCGCAAGGGCGGCGGACTCGTCTTCACCCGACCCAAAACCAAGAAGAGCCGCAACGCGGTTCCGATCCCACCGCCGTTCATCCCGGCACTGCTCGAACACCGCGAGCAGCAGAACGAGGCACGCACCGCCGCCAGCGACCTGTGGCAGGAGCACGACGTCCTGTTCTCCCGGCCCGACGGCCGCCCGCTCGACCCGCGCCAGGACTGGGAGGAATTCAAGGAATTGCTGGAGGAAGCGGGCATCAGCGACCGACGCCTGTACGACGGGAGCCGCCACACCGCCGGCACGATCCTGAACGAACTGGGGGTGGACATGCCCACGATCATGGAGATCCTCCGCCACACCCAGATCAGCCAGACACGGCGCTACGTCAAGGGCCGCTCCGCACTTTCCAAGGACGCCATGCAACGCATGGGAGACGCCTTCATCCCCGGCCCCGGGGCCACTACTGAGACCAGGACTGAGACCACAGCCAGCCGAGCGGCCCGCGCCCGGTATCGGCGCCGTATCCGCTGAACAAAAAAGCCCAGGTCAGACACCGTCTGACCTGGGTTCCACCAGAGCCTCCTGTCGGATTCGAACCGACGACCTACGCATTACAAGTGCGTTGCTCTGGCCAGCTGAGCTAAGGAGGCGTGCGCGAGCAGTGTAACCGCCCTGCGACACCACCCGGTGATGAATTCGTCATCGCCCGGCTGCTGACAGATCGGAAAACGCCAGGTAGCGTCACCTCCAGTTCACCCAGGTGGACTAGACCCGTCCTCCGCCTTCCGGCGGAAGACCCATTCCTTTACTCGGATCGTCCGGCACGTTCCTGCCGGTGAGGGGACACAGCACCATGGCAACTGTCTCGTTCGACAAGGCAACCCGCGTCTACCCGGGTTCCACCAAGCCCGCCGTCGACCAGCTCGAGATCGAGATCGCGGACGGCGAGTTCCTCGTCCTCGTCGGTCCCTCCGGCTGCGGCAAGTCGACCTCCCTGCGCATGCTCGCGGGTCTTGAGGACGTCAACGGCGGCGCCATCCGCATCGGTGACCGCGACGTCACGCACCTGCCGCCGAAGGACCGGGACATCGCCATGGTGTTCCAGAACTACGCGCTGTACCCGCACATGTCCGTCGCCGACAACATGGGCTTCGCGCTCAAGATCGCCGGCGTGAACAAGGCGGAGATCCGCAAGAAGGTCGAAGAGGCCGCGAAGATCCTCGACCTCAGCGAGTACCTGGACCGCAAGCCGAAGGCGCTCTCCGGTGGTCAGCGTCAGCGCGTCGCGATGGGCCGCGCCATCGTGCGTGAGCCGCAGGTGTTCCTCATGGACGAGCCGCTGTCGAACCTCGACGCCAAGCTCCGTGTCTCCACCCGTACGCAGATCGCGTCGCTGCAGCGCCGCCTCGGCATCACCACGGTGTACGTGACCCACGACCAGGTCGAGGCCATGACCATGGGTGACCGTGTCGCGGTCCTCAAGGACGGTCTGCTCCAGCAGGTCGACTCGCCGCGCAACATGTACGACCGCCCGGCCAACCTCTTCGTCGCCGGCTTCATCGGCTCCCCGGCCATGAACCTGGTCGAGGTGCCGATCGCCGACGGTGGCGTGAAGTTCGGCAACAGCGTCGTCCCCGTCTCCCGTGAGGCGCTCGCCGCCGCCACGGCCAAGGGTGACAAGACCGTCACGGTCGGCGTCCGCCCCGAGCACTTCGACCTCGCGGACCAGGCCGAGGCCGGCGCGCTGTCGAAGGACGCCCCGGCCGGCCTGGCCGTCACCGTGAACGTCGTCGAGGAGCTCGGCGCCGACGGTTACGTCTACGGCACCGCCGACCTCGGCAGCGAGAAGAAGGACCTCGTGGTCCGCGTCAACGGCCGCGCCGTGCCGGACAAGGGCACCAAGCTGCACGTCGTGCCGCGCGCGGGCGAGCTGCACGTCTTCTCGACCTCGACCGGTGAGCGCCTCACCGACTGATACCGCACCACCCGCACCACTCGCGATACCGGCGCCACTCGCGCCACCCGCACAACGGACACCCGACGACTGACGCGCCCGCACCGCATCGCGGCCCGAATTCGTCCGCGCGGCCCCGCACTCCGGTGCGGGGCCGTTCGCGTATGTTTGCAAATAACGTGACAGGGAGGCTATTTCGGGCGGGGTTCGTCAACACCCGATTCGAAAAGACGCATCGAACCATCCCCCGCGAGAGTGACTAAATGTCGCCAAATCATCACTGGCCGCTACGCTCGCCTGCGTGACCCACACTGCCCGCCGTATCGGCCGAACTCTCGCTTTCGTACTGCCCGTCGTCCTGGTTCTCTCCGGGACCCTCGCGGTCGCCCGCGTTCCGTGGGCGTCCAGCACCGCCGAGTCGCAGATCCTGACCGCTTCCTCGGACACCGCCTCCGTGCGGGCCAAGTCCCGTACCCCGCAGGACATTCTCCGCGACAAGCTCCTCGTGGAGCTCCAGGAGAAGGACCCGGGGATCGCGCTGACCCACCTGCAGCGTGAGGTCGAGGAGCACCCGTCGCTCGCCAAGCACTGCGTCTCGATCGCCCGCGCCCTGGGCCGCGCCGCCGTGGCCGCCTACGGCCCCACCCGCGCGCAGTCGTTCTCGCGCCCCGTCTGTGACACGTCGTTCGCCTTCGGGGTGTCCCAGCAGAGCGCGGGGAGCTGACCGCCGGCGCCCTGTCCGCCCCGCCTATCGTTCACGGCATGCATACGTTTCCGACGCAGGCCGTGATCCTCGCGGGTGGCCAGGGGTCGCGGCTGCGCCCGTACACCGATGACCGTCCCAAGCCGATGGTCGAGATTCCCGGCACGGGGACCCCGATCATCGGCCATCAGCTTGCCTGGCTGGCCGCCGAGGGCGTGACGGACGCCGTCGTCTCGTGCGGCCATCTCGCCGAAGTCCTCCAGGAGTGGCTGGACTCGGCCGATCTTCCGCTGCGTGTCACCACCGTGGTGGAGCCCGAACCCCTGGGCCGTGGCGGGGGTCTCAAGCACGCCGCCGCCCGACTGCCGGAGCCAGGACTCCCCTGGTTCGCCACCAATGGCGACATCTGGACACGTTTTTCACTCCGCGAGATGGCGGCGTTCCATGCCGAGCGTGACGCGATCGCGACGCTCGCCCTCGCCCGTCCACGGATCCCGTGGGGGGCTGTGGAGACCGATGAGTTCGGCCATGTCCTGGACTTCATCGAGTCGCCCCCGTCGCCCTTTCTGATCAACGCGGGTGTGTACGTGTTCTCGGCGGCGTTCGTCGATCTGCTGCCGGAGCGCGGCGACCACGAGCGGACGACGTTCCCCGGGCTGGCGCGCGAGCGCAGGCTGGCGGGCTTCCCGCTGCCGCAGGGCGCGTACTGGCGGGCCATCGACACCGCGAAGGACCTCACGGAGGCGGCCAAGGAGCTGGCCACCGTGAGGTCCTGAGGCGTGCGGAGGCGTTGAAGAGCCCTACAGCGGGCCCTAAGGCGAGGCCCTGCGGAGCCGTACCGAAGGAAGCCGTACCGGAGCCGGACAGAGCCGGACAGAGCCGTGACGGAGCCGTACGGAGTCGCCGTACGAGGCTGAGCACCACGGAGCCGTTCCCCGCCCGCGCGGACACACGGGAGGGGCGGCCGCCCTGACCCGGGTGGCCGCCCCTCCTGCCCACGGTGACGCGTCAGCCGAGCAGGCCACCGATGGGGTTGTGGTTGCCGCTGCCGCCCGACGAGCCGCCCGTGCCGGATCCTCCGCCGTCGCCGCTGCCGGTGGCCCCTCCTCCGGTGCCACCGCCGCTTCCGTCGCCCGTACCGCCCGTGGAGGACGGTCCCTGGCTCATGGACGGCGGCGGGGCCTGCTGCGCCGTCCGCGGGGGCTGCTGGGCCGTTCCCTGGGTCTGGCTGGGCTGCTGGGCTCCCTGCGCGCTGCCGACGCCGCCGGTCTCACGGACCGCGCCACTGCCGGGAGTCGACTGCTGGGCCGACGGGCTGCCCGACCGGGTCGCCGAGGGCTTCTTGGAGCGTTTGGCCGTGGTGCCGCCGCCGGCCGGTGTGCCGGAGGCGCTGCTGCGGCCGTCACCGGGCTGGTGGGGCAGCGGGACGCCGGGCAGTTGGTTGACCGGGTCGACGCCCGGGCCGGGCACCGTGACCATGTCGGAGGAGCGTACGGCTCCGCCGAGGACCGAGCCGATCAGCAGCGTCAGGCCGATGACGACGGTCGCGGCGATCGCGCCCCGGCGCAGGACGCGGCGGCGCAGGTCCCAGAGTTCGGAGCGCGGGCCGAGCTTGCGCCAGGCCTCGCCGGCGAGGCGCGCGTCCACGGAGTAGACGGGGGCGCCCGCGATGATCAGCGGCGACCAGGCGGCGAGGTAGATGATGTCGGGCGCGTCGTACGCCGGAACGGTCCGCCAGCTGACGGTGAGGAGCAGCGCGGCCGACAGCAGGGTGCCGAAGCAGGCGGCGAGGCGCTGCCAGAGACCGAGGACGGTGAGTACGCCGGCCACGACCTGAAGGAAGGCGACGCTGAGGCCGGCCCCGACGGGGTGGGAGAGCGCGAAGTCCCTGAGGGGTTCGGCGAGGGCCCAGGGGTGCAGTGAGCCGAGCCACTTGACCATGGACCCGCGCTCGCCGCCGTCGAAGTAGACGGGGTCGCAGAGCTTGCCCATGCCGGCGTAGATGGAGATGAAGCCGAGGAAGACGCGCAGCGGGAGCAGCACGACGCCGAGGTTCATGCGGCGGCCGGGGTAGTAGGCGTGCCGGACGCCCGCCGTCCCGTCGGCCCGGGTGCCCGTGGCGCCGTACCGCCCGGCGGGCGACCGGTCGTCGTCGAACTCGTCGTCGAGGCCGGTGTCGAATTCGTCGTCGAGGACGGCGTGGGGGCCGGTGCGGAGATCG
The DNA here is from genome assembly GCF_044454085.1 of Streptomyces sp. NPDC051569. Taxonomy (NCBI): domain Bacteria; kingdom Bacillati; phylum Actinomycetota; class Actinomycetes; order Kitasatosporales; family Streptomycetaceae; genus Streptomyces; species Streptomyces sp. NPDC051569. Next base: position 71,318 of record NZ_JBITDJ010000008.1, on the reverse strand, counting down.
TCGTCGTAAGCGAGGCCACCGTCCGGGGCCCGACCGGCGTTGCCGCGCCGGGCGTACGGCACACGCTCGGGCGCGTCGTAGGCGCCGACGGCCTGCCGCATCGGCGGCAGCAGCGGGGTGGTCCCGGTGCCGGGACCCGCGCCCCGGACCACGGGGGTCGGCATGGTGGTGTCGTCGAGGTCGATCCGTGGGATGACCTGGGTGGAGCCGGTTTCGTACCCCCTTACGGGTACGTCGTTGACGGCGCTGCCCGCGCGGCCCACGGAGGAGTTCCGTACGGCCTGGAGGAGTCCGGTGGCTCCGGGGTCGCCCGGCTCGGACTTGCCGCTCCAGACGACGGGGGCCCTGCGGCGGGCCGTCCCGCCGGCGGAGCCGCCGATCCCGGGGATGCGTGCGGTGTCCGCCGCGGCGCGTGCGGGGCTGAGGCGCTGAGGCGATGCCAGCTTCACCCGGAAGCTGGCGTGGTTCACGATGACCTGCGCGGGATCGCAGTCCACCTTGAGCATGCTCAGCGGGGGCTGATCGTCGAACCCGGACCGGGGCGTTCTGGTGTCCACACTCATCTAACCGAGTGACTTGTGTTTAGGACACTGCCTTGACGCGGGCGGAATGTCCGAGACCCGTCAAGATCACCGGACGGGGCCGTTCGAGTGGCCCCCGCCCGGGGTCTCGGACGATCTCAGACGCGGCGGCGGGACGCCTCGTACAGCACCACTCCGGCGGCGACTCCGGCGTTCAGGGACTCGGCGCCGCCCGGCATCGGGATCCGGACGAGGTAGTCGCAGGTCTCGCCGACGAGCCGGGAGAGGCCCTTGCCCTCGCTGCCGACGACGATCACGACGGGGCCGCCGAGGGCCGGGAGGTCACCGACCTCCGTCTCGCCGTCCGCCGCGAGGCCGACGACGGTGAGACCGGCCTTCTGGTAGGCCTCCAGGGTGCGGGTGAGGTTGGTGCAGCGGGCGACCGGCGTGCGGGCGGCCGTACCGGCCGAGGACTTCCAGGCACCGGCGGTCATACCGGCCGCGCGGCGCTCGGGCACGACGACGCCGTGTCCGCCGAAGGCGGAGACGGAGCGGACGACGGCGCCGAGGTTGCGCGGGTCGGTGATGCCGTCGAGGGCGACGATCAGCGGGTCGTCGCCGTTGTCGAAGGCGGCGGCCGCGAGGTCGTCCGGGTGCGCGTACTCGTACGGCGGGACCTGGAGGACGAGGCCCTGGTGGTTGAGGCCGTTCGTCATCCGGTCGAGCTCGGGCTTGGGGGCTTCCATCAGGTGGATGCCGCCGCGGTCGGCCGCGAGCTGCAGCGCCTCGCGGACGCGCTCGTCGTTGTCGATGAACTGCTGCACGTAGAGCATCGACGCCGGCACGCCGTCGCGCAGCGCCTCGAAGACGGGGTTGCGGCCGACGACCATCTCGCTGGTGCCCTTGCCGCCACGGCGGGCGACCTGGCGGCGGGCCGTCTGCTTGGCCTTGGCGTTGGCGGCGCGGTTCTGGACATGGCCCTTACGGGCGGACGCGGGCGGCGTGGGGCCCTTGCCCTCAAGGCCGCGGCGTCGCTGGCCACCGCTGCCGACCTGCGCGCCCTTCTTGTTGGACGTGCGGCGGTTCCTGCGCTGGCTGTTCCCGGCCATGACCTACCTGTTTCGTTTGCTTTCGACGTGCGTACGCGGCGTACGCGGCGTTCATATGTGTAACGGCTTGTGTATCAGCGTACGTAACTGTGCCGCCCGGCGTTCCCGGGCGGCACAGCCTACGGACGAGGGTCAGCGCGGTCCCAGCGTCCAGCGCGGGCCCGACGGGCCGTCCTCGATGACGAGTCCGGTCTGCTGGAGCTGGTCCCGGATGGCGTCGGCGGTGCCCCAGTCCTTGCGGCCCCGGGCCGCCTCGCGCTGCTCCAGTACCAGTCGTACGAGGCTGTCGACAACGCCGTGAAGGTCTTCGCCCCGGTCGGCCTCACCGGCCCAGCGCGGGTCGAGCGGGTCCAGGCCGAGGACACCGAGCATGGCCCGTACCTCGGCGAGCCGGGCGACGGCGGCTTCCTTGTCGTCGGCGGCCAGCGCCGAATTGCCCTGGCGGACGGTGGTGTGGAGGATCGCGAGGGCCCCCGGGACGCCCAGGTCGTCGTCCATGGCCTCGGCGAAGGCGGGCGGCACCTCGTCGGCCGGGGCGACGGTCTTGCCGGCCTTCTCGGTGACGCGCTGGATGAAGCCCTCGATCCGCGCGAAGGCGGACTCCGCCTCGCGCAGGGCCTCCTCGCTGTACTCGATCATCGAGCGGTAGTGCGGGGTGCCGAGGTAGTAGCGCAGGACGATCGGGCGCCACTGCTTGACCATCTCGGAGACGAGCACCGAATTGCCGAGCGACTTGGACATCTTCTCGCCGCTCATGGTGACCCAGGCGTTGTGCACCCAGTACTTGGCGAACTCGTCGCCGTACGCCTTCGCCTGCGCGATCTCGTTCTCGTGGTGCGGGAAGATCAGGTCGAGTCCGCCGCCGTGGATGTCGAAGACGGTGCCCAGGTACTTGTGGGCCATCGCCGAGCACTCCAGGTGCCAGCCGGGCCGGCCCCGGCCCCAGGGGGTCTCCCAGCTGGGCTCGCCGGGCTTGACGGCCTTCCAGAGGGCGAAGTCGCGCGAGTCGCGCTTGCCGGCCTCGGCGTCGCCGGACGGCTGGCGCAGGTCGTCGAGATCCTGGTTGGACAGCTGCAGGTAGCCGGGGAAGGAGCGGACGTCGAAGTAGACGTTGCCCTCGGCCTCGTAGGCGTGGCCGCGCTCGATGAGGCCGCGCATCATCTCGATCATCTCGGTGATATGGCCGGTGGCGCGGGGCTCGTAGGTGGGCGGCAGGCAGCCGAGGACGTCGTAGCCGGTGTTGAAGGCCCGCTCGTTCTCGTAGCCGATGGCCCACCACGGGCGGCCCTGCTCGGCCGACTTCGCGATGATCTTGTCGTCGATGTCGGTGACGTTGCGCACGAAGGTCACGTCGTAGCCGCGGTAGTCGAACCAGCGGCGCATGATGTCGAAATTCAGTCCCGACCTGATGTGGCCGATGTGCGGGGCGGCCTGCACGGTGGCGCCGCACAGGTAGATCGAGACACAGCCCGGCGTGAGCGGGACGAAGTCGCGGATCTGCCGGGCGCCGGTGTCGTACAGCCGAATGGTCACGCAACAAGGGTAGTGCTCCGCGGGTAGTGCCCCGCGACCCTTTGGGCCACGGGGACACACAAGCGTGACGTTGCTGACCCGATGGCCATGTCATCGGTCACCTTTCGGGCCCGCCGGCCGCCCCGGAACGCCCGACGCGCCCCGACGCGCCCGGCCGCCGTCCGGCGGCTGCCCGGCGGCTGCCCGGCCGCCCCGGCCTCCGGACGGGGGCCACCCCGGTCAGATCCTGCCGACGACCTTGCGCGGGGTGACGCGTACGACCACGCGCTCGCCGTCCTGCGGGGAGGCGGGATTGAACTCGGCGTACGGCTTGCCGGTGTACTTCACGGACAGCTCGTCGATCAGCTCCTGGCCGCCCTCCGTGGTCAGGGCGGCCGTGCCCCGGATCTCGGCGTACGTGTACGGGGCGTCGAAGGGCTGCACCAGGACTGTCACCCGGGGGTCCCGGCGCAGATTCAGCTCCTTGCGCCGGCCGACCGTGGTGGAGATGAGCAGGTCGTCGCCGTCGCGCTTCACCCAGACAGGCGACACCTGCGGGCTCCCGTCGGGCTGGATGGTGGCGATGCTGACGAAGACCGGTCCGTCGAGGAGGTCCCTGAGCCGGTCGGAGAGTGCCGCTGCGGTGGACATGAATGCCTTCCTGATGCCTGGGGCGTGCGGAGTACGGCGATACGCATACCCATGGCCACCACCCCAACTCGCCGCAGGCGCGGCGCCTTTCGGCCCGCGCCCCCCGACCGGCCCCGCCGTCAGCCCGTACGGACCACCAGCGCGGTGGCGATCGCCGCGAGCCCCTCCCCGCGGCCGGTGAACCCGAGCCCGTCGGAGGTGGCGGCGGAGACCGAGACGGGTGCGCCGACCGCCTCGGAGAGGACCTTCTGCGCCTCTTCCCTGCGCTTGCCGATCTTCGGCCGCAAGCCGACGACCTGGACGGCGACATTGCCGATCAGGAAACCGGCGTCGCGCACGATCCGGGCGGCCTCGGTGAGGAGGGTGAGCCCGGAGGCGCCGGACCACTCGGGGCGGCCGGTGCCGAAGTGGGCGCCGAGGTCGCCGAGCCCGGCGGCGGAGAACAGCGCGTTGCAGGCCGCGTGGGCGACGACGTCCGCGTCGGAGTGTCCGGCCAGGCCGGGCCCCTCGTTCTCCCAGAGCAGCCCGGCGCACCACAGCGCGCGGCCCTCCTCGAAGGCGTGGATGTCGGTACCGATGCCGACCTGCGGCAGCGGCACCGGCCGCGCCACGGCCTGCGGCACCGACTGCGGCACGGAAGCCTGAGTCGCGTCAGAAGCCATCGTTGGCCCTCCTCCGGGCGAGAACCGCCTCGGCCAGCACGAGATCCAGCGGCCGGGTCACCTTGAACGCCTCCTCGTGGCCGGGTACGACCACGACGGGGGCGCCGAGCCGCTCGACCATACCGGCGCAGTCCGTCGCGCCCTCGCCGACCGGCGGCACCGTCTCGTGGGCGCGCTGCAGCGTGGCGCGGTCGAAGCCCTGCGGCGTCTGCACGGCGCGCAGCAGGGAGCGCTCCGGGGTGGCGACGACCGGTTCGGGTTCCCCCTTCGGCCGGGGGTCCACCTGCTTCACGGTGTCCGCGAGCGGCAGTGCGGGTACGACGGCCGGCGCTCCGTCGCGTACGGCCTCGATGACGGCGTCGACGGTGTCGACGGGCACCAGCGGGCGGGCCGCGTCGTGGACGAGGACGGTGGTGATGGCCTCGGGGAGCGCCGCGATGCCGAGCCGTACGGATTCCTGGCGGGTGTCGCCGCCGGGCACGACGAGGTAGTCGGTGCGCTCGGGCAGCGCGTGTTCGTCGAGGAGGTTCTTCACCCCGGGCGCGCCGTCGGGCGGGGCGACCACCACGACGAGCGAGACGGCACGGGAGGCGGCCATCGCACGGACGGCGTGGATCAGCATCGGGGTGCCGCCCAGCGCCCGGAGCGCCTTGGGCGCGCCTGGTCCGAGCCGTACACCCCGGCCCGCCGCGGGGATCACCGCGGCCGTGCGGTGGGGGCGGTCTTCGTCTGACATCGGTTGCTCTCCGGCAGGTTTGTGTCCGCGGCCGACGTGGGTATGGCCACAGCGTGCCGGGCGCAACGCCTTGACCGGACCCTTCCGTGACATACGGTCGAGGCCCGTTGCGCCGGCCGCCGGAGCCCGGCCACCCCGGTTTCGGCACGCGGGGACGGGTAGACGCGGGGGACGAGGTAGAAGCGGCACGGCGAAGCTACGCAGTGGGTGGTCATGCCACGGCGTTGGAGACCGGGGCCGGACATGCCGCAGCGCCCGGCGACTCAGCTTTTCCTGCATAGCTGGTCAGCGGGCACCACGGCATTGGCTGCGTTGTACGGCACGCACTGTTCTACGTCATGCACCGTGTATGGCGTGTACTGGTACGGCATGTACTGCTGAAGCGGCCGAAAAGGCGTTGGCCTGGATCGGCAGCATCATTCAGGACGCGAGAACCTCGTCGAGCAGAGCCTCGGCCTTGTCCTCATTGGTGTTCTCCGCGAGAGCGAGCTCACTGACAAGAATCTGCCGCGCCTTGGCGAGCATGCGCTTCTCACCTGCGGAGAGTCCGCGCTCACGCTCCCGACGCCACAGGTCGCGCACTACTTCAGCGACCTTGATGACATCGCCGGAGGCGAGCTTCTCGAGATTTGCCTTGTAGCGACGGGACCAGTTCGTCGGCTCTTCCGCGTACGGTGCCCTGAGCACCTCGAAGACCCGGTCCAGCCCATCCTGGCCGACCACATCACGCACGCCGACGAACTCCGCATTGTCCGCCGGTACACGCACCGTCAAGTCGCCCTGGGCGACCTTGAGCACCAAGTAGGTCTTGTCCACGCCTTTGATCTGGCGCGTTTCGATGGCCTCGATCAGCGCGGCCCCGTGATGGGGATAGACCACGGTGTCGCCAACCTTGAACGTCATGTGACAGGTACCCCTTCCGTGGCTATCCAGGGTAACACGAGAATGGCTTCTTCTGAATGGCGTTTTCGCAGGTCAGGGCGCATCTCGGGGCTTGACAACAGCATCACGAACGTGCTGCGAACGGCTTCCGGAAGGGGGTATTCGCAGGTCGGAGCCGTTGCGCGGGCGTACGGAAACGCGCGCGTCCCCCGGCGCACAACACCCTCCAAAGAGACTGAAAGTCCCAATTTGCCGGATTCAAGGCGTCAAACTTCCCGTACTCCGTTCGGATGTCGGTCATCCGTGCGGGTGGAAGTGTGGCGGAAGTGCGAGGGATTCTTAATTTGATCACCACGACTCGGCGCGCGGTATTCAGAAGGAATCCGCAGCGGCCCGCGGAATTGATCACCGGCGTTATGTGAACGGCCCGCGAACCGGCGGGAACGGACCCGGGACCCGTCCTGGCGGACGATCATCGGCAGGGCGATACGCGATACGAAAGCCCGGCCATCACCCCGCCATCACCCGACCAGCAGCAGACCAGCAGCAGATCGCCACCCGGCCGCCCCCGGATGCCGGCCCGATCGCCTTCCGGGAACGGTCTCCGGAAACGGTCGGGGACGGTTCGGGGGCGGGTCGGGTGCGGGGCGGCGACAACGGCTCGGTAATCTAAGCCCGCTGACACACCTTTGGACCGAAATCCTCAGGCCGTCGCCAGCTCGTCCTCAGCCCCTCCGTCCGTACGTCCTAGGAGATGCCGCCGCCGTGAGCCGCAGCCTTCGACGCGGCGCTCTCGCCGCTTCTGCCCTCGTGATCTCGCTTGCCACGCTCACCGCCTGCGGCGCCGGCAACAACGCGCAGACGCTCGGCGTCGAGCCGGACAGCGCCGCCGTCACCGTCGACACGATCAGCGTCCAGAACGCGACCGTGGTCACCCAGCCCGAGGCCGACGCGGAGGGTCCGGCGGTCGTCACCGGCACGATCTTCAACAACGGCCGGAGCGCGCAGACCCTCGACACGATCAAGCTGCCGGGGCGCAACGCCACGGTGAAGCTCTCGGCCGCCAAGGGCTCCGGGCCGATCACCGTACCGGCGCTCGGCTCGGTGCAGCTCGGCGGCGAGGGCAACGCCTCCGCCGTGATCGAGAACGGCCACGAGGCCGCGAGGAACGGCGACGTCCAGGAAGTCGTCTTCACGTTCAGCGAGACGGGCGACGTCAGCCTGCAGGCCTTCGTCTCTCCGGCCGCCAGCTACTTCAAGGTCGTCGGCCCGAGCATGCTGCCGATGCCGGCGGCCCCGGCCGGCACCCCCTCCGGTTCCCCCTCGGAGCCCGGCGAGCCCGGCTCGACGGAGACGCCGGCCGAGGGCGGGACGCCCTCGGAGAGCTCGTCCTCCTCGCACTGAGTACGGACGAACCCGGTACGGACAAAGCGACGAAGCGGTGGCGCCCCACCCGGATTCCTCCGGGCGGGGCGCCACCGCTTCGTTCTGCCAGGCCGAGCCTTCGTTCTGCCAGGCCGAGCTTTCGTTCTGCCAGGGCAGGGCCGGGCCGAGGCCGGTTTACGGCTCGAACTTGTAGCCCAGACCGCGCACCGTCACCAGGTAGCGCGGGGCGCCCGGGTCCGGCTCGATCTTGGCGCGCAGGCGCTTCACGTGGACGTCGAGGGTCTTGGTGTCGCCGACGTAGTCCGCGCCCCAGACCCGGTCGATCAGCTGCATGCGGGTCAGTACGCGGCCCGCGTTGCGCAGCAGCATCTCCAGGAGGTCGAACTCCTTCAGCGGCAGGTCGACCTTGCCACCGGAGACCGTGACGACGTGGCGGTCCACGTCCATCCGGACCGGTCCGGCCTCCAGCGCGGCCGGAGTGACCTCCTCCGGCTCACCCCGGCGGCGCAGGACCGCGCGGATGCGGGCGACCAGTTCGCGCGAGGAGAAGGGCTTGGTGACGTAGTCGTCAGCCCCTATCTCCAGGCCGACGACCTTGTCGATCTCGCTGTCCTTGGCGGTCACCATGATCACCGGGACGTTGGACTTGCCGCGCAGCTGGCGGCAGACCTCGGTGCCCGGCAGGCCGGGCAGCATCAGGTCGAGGAGCACGAGGTCGGCGCCGTTGCGTTCGAACTCGTCGAGCCCCGCGGGCCCGGTGGTCGCGATCGCGACCTCGAAGCCTTCCTTGCGGAGCATGTAGGAAAGGGCGTCGCTGAAGGATTCCTCATCCTCGACGACGAGCACTCGGGTCACGGAAGGACCTCCGGGGCAGGAACAGCGGTGGGTGGAACGAGTTCGATGCTGGGATCGGTGTCGTAGGGCCGGTCGTCTTCGTCCGGACCCAGGAGCGGCGTACGGTCCCGTGCGGCGCGTGCCTCGGGGAGCCTCAGGGTGAAGGTGGAGCCCTGGCCCTCGGAGCTCCATACGGTGACCTCCCCGCCGTGCGAGGCGGCCACGTGCTTGACGATGGCGAGGCCGAGCCCCGTACCGCCGGTGGCGCGCGAGCGGGCGGGGTCGACGCGGTAGAAGCGTTCGAAGACCCGCTCGCGGTCCTTCTCCGAGATACCTATGCCCTGGTCGGTCACGGCTATCTCGATCAGGTCCCCGCCGGGAGCGGGCACGCGGCGGGCCGCGATGCCGACGCGGGTGTGGGCCGGGGAGTAGTTGACGGCGTTCTCGACCAGATTACCGAGGGCGGCGGCGAGCTGGCCGCGATTGCCCCAGACGCGCAGGTCGACGGTGCCGCCCGCGGCCATGGTGATGTTCTTGGTGGACGCGGGGTGCCGGGAGCGGTCGATGGCCTCGTCGACCAGCTCGTCCACCCGTACGGGCTCGGCGTCCTCCAGCGGGTCGTCGTTCTGCACCCGGGAGAGGTCGATGAGTTCCTGTACGAGATTGGTGAGCCGGGTCGCCTCGATCTGCATGCGGCCGGCGAAGCGGGTGACCGCCTCGGGATCGTCGGAGGCGTCCATGACCGCCTCGGAGAGCAGGGAGAGCGCCCCGGTGGGGGTCTTCAGCTCGTGGCTGACGTTGGCGACGAAGTCGCGCCGTACCGCTTCGATACGGCGGGCTTCCGTGAGGTCCTCGACCAGGAGGAGCACGAGGCGGGAGCCGAGCGGGGCGACCCGGGCGGAGACGGCGAGCGCCTCGCCGCGACCCGTACCGCGCCGGGGCAGGTCCAGCTCCACCTGCCGTATCTCACCGTCCCGGCGGGTGTCCCGCGCCATGTGCAGCATCGGCTCGACCGCGAGCTTGCCGCCCCTGACCAGCCCCAGCGCGTACGCCGCCGAGCTGGCCTTGACCACGGAGTCGCTCTCGTCGAGGACGACCGCCGAGGAGCGGAGTACGGAGAGTACGGTGTCGACTCCGGGCGGCAGTACCGCGTCCGTGTGCAGGGAGGAGCGGGTGGGCCTCGCCTGGTCGCGTTCGCTCCAGCGAAACGCCAGCATGGCGATCACGCCGGTGCACACCCCGGCGATCGCTGCCAATGCGGCGACTGCCGCGTTCACGTCCATGCAGTCAGGTTATGCGGGGTGAACGGCACTCTCCCAGCCGTCCGGGTGTCTCCTCCAACACTCGTCGCCCAGAGTTCACCGGGGGGAAAGTGATGGTTCACTTCCGCGGGAGGCGCCGGACGCGTGACGCACCGAACGTGGGACCGTGGGGGCAGGGGCCCCGGCCCCCGGCAGGAAACGTCAAGAGAGGGACACACCCATGCGGGACGCGTACCACGAGGAACTGGACTCGATAGGCGAGAGCCTGGTCGAGATGGCCCGGCTGGTCGGGTCCGCCATCGGGCGTGCCACCACCGCCATGCTCGACGCCGATCTGAAGCTCGCCGAGAACGTGATCGCCGCCGACCAGAGGGTCGACGACCTCCAGCACGACCTGGAGGCGAGAGCCATCGCGCTGCTGGCGCGGCAGCAGCCGGTCGCGACGGACCTGCGGATCGTGGTCACGTCCCTGCGGATGAGCGCCGACCTGGAGCGCGCGGGCGACCTGGCGCAGCACGTCGCCAAGCAGACCCGGCTCCGCTTCCCCGCCTCGCCGGTGCCGCACGACCTGCACTCGACGCTGCTGGAGATGGGGCAGCTGGCGCAGCGCCTGATGGCGAAGGCGGCCGAGGTCATCATCACCAAGGACGTCGAGCTGGCGCTCCAGCTGGAGCAGGACGACGACGAGATGGACCTGCTGCACCGCACGCTGTTCCAGCACCTGATGGACGACCGCTGGAAGCACGGCATCGAGACGGCCGTGGACGTGACGCTGCTGGGCCGCTACTACGAGCGCTTCGCGGACCACGCGGTGTCGGTCGCCAAGCGGGTCGTCTACCTGGTGACGGGTGAGCACGCGGACGAGATCCAGCTGACGGAGACCCCGGTCGAAGGGGCGTAGCGACGCGCGGCCGGTCGGGGGCGCGGGCGGGGTCACTGGGGGCGTACGGCGGGCGCTTGCGCGCATGCGCCGTTGATGCGCCCGCCCGGATGGGCATGCAATGAGCTGGGGCGACCACGCTCAGCACGACCCACGCACGCCTTTGAGGAGGGACCCATGGCCGATTCCCCCATGACCGACCCCCAGCGGGAGACGCCTGTCGAAAGGGCGCACCCGCCGGTCCTCGGCGCCTGCGGCTGCGGCTCCGGCTGCGGCTGCGGCTGCCAGTCGGGCTCCCCGTGCCAGTGCGGCGGCTGCTCCGGCTGAGCACCGCATCCGGCCGGGTGCCCGCTCCCGGAGGGGGCCCGCTCCCGGCTCCGGCTCGGCGGTGAGCACAGCGAAGGCCCCCTGCCCGCGGTTTCCCGCCGGCAGGGGGCCTGGTCGCAAAGCGCGAGGGCGAAGGTAGCACCGTGGGGGAAGCAGGCAACCTTCCCTGGTCAGTCACCCTTGGTGCGGCAGCCTGGTCCGCCCCGGGAGTCGAACGAAACCGCCTAGCTGCCCAAAATGGTCTCCCGTGCCGCCCTTGCCCAGATGGCCTGCTGGCGCAGGGTGAACTCCATGCGGTTCCAGTGGAACAGGACGTACCGGGCGAGGATGGAGCGCGTGCCGAGGCCGAGCCGTCCTTCGCGGCCGGCGCGGCCGAGAGCCTGACCGCCCTGCCTGATCGCGCCGGCCCACGGGGCGAGGTGGGCCAGTGGGCTGCCGGGTGTGAGGGCCGGCGCAGTGTCGATCGCCAGAAGCCTGTACATCGCGCCGGTCATGGCGCTCACGCGCTCGGCCGCGATGTCCTCGGGGAGGAGTCGCTTGGCTTCAACCCTTGCCCACACGTCGCCTTGCTCGCTCCACTCCTGGCCGGCGGCGCGTAGGAGGATGCTGGTGATGATCAGAGAGGTTGCCTTGGCATCGAGCTGACCGTTGCCCTCTGCCCCCGAGTGCAGGTGGTCGAGAACCCCGACGCTGTCAGCGTGAAAGAGAGCATGGGCGATCTCCATTCCTTCTGGGCCGCCGAAGGCCGTGGTCTCGGGTTCGTACGGTGAGGGCCACCACCGCTCGCTCCGGACGTTCTCGACCGCGAGGATGTCCGCCGAGCCCTGTCGGAGCACGACTTCGCCGCCGCCTTCCGCCTTCCGCCTTCCGCCTGATCAAGAATTACGGCGGCCTGTCCCAGAACCGCATCGCCTCCGCCTGCCAACTCACACCGGGCAAGGTCTCCACGATCATCAACGGCCAGCAGCACGTGACGAGTGTCGACGTCATTCGCCGGATCTCCGACGGCCTGCGCATCCCGGGGCAGTTACTCGGTCTCGCGGCCCGCTCATGGGAAACCCGAGAGCCTCAGGAAGTCCCCCCACAGCAGTCGAAGGGTGAGCGGGCCCGTGCCGATGAGGTTCCATGGCAGCCAGACGCCACTGTGGGCCTGGCGGCCGACCTGACGAGGAGCGATCTCGTGATGGATCGACGTGCGGTCACCCGCGCTCTCGCCGGAACCGCAATCTCCGGCGCCGCCCTGCTCGATCCTCTGGAGGGATGGCTGCGACCGGCGGCAGTGGCCCCCGCATCGCACCGTCGAGGGCGACTGGGCGTACGCGAGACAGAGGAACTGGAGTCCACCGCTCGTGCGTTCCGGGCCTGGGATCACCGGTTCGGCGGCGGTCTGCGCCGTAAGGCCGTCCTGGGACAGCTGAGCGAGATCGCCGCTCACCTCGACGAGCACCAGGCGCCGCAGGTGGAGCGGCGTCTGTACGAGGTCATGGCACAGCTGGCGGGCACCGCTGCCACCATGGCCTGGGACTCCGGGCTGCAACGCCGCGCCCAGGACTACTACCTGCTGGCCCTGCGCGCCTCGCACGCCGGAGGGGACAAGATCTTCGGCGCGAACGTCCTGGCCGGTATGGCCCGCCAAATGCTCTACCGCGACAAACCGCAGGACGCCCTCGAACTTGTCCGCCTCGCCCAGGAAGGCGCCCGGGACGTGGCCGGCCCCCGGGTCCGCGCCATGCTGCACACCCGCGAGGCGTGGGCGCTGTCCGCCATGGGACGCACCGCCGCGTTCCAGCGCGCCACCGCTCAGGCCACTGAGTCGCTCGCGGCGGCGTCACCGGGCGAGGAGCCCCACTGGATCGCGTAGTTCGACGAGGCCGAGCTGGCGGGCGTGACGGGCGGCCGCCTCCTCGATCTGGCCCGTCAGAACCCCAAGCAGTACGCGGAGGGGGCGGCGGTCGAAATCCGCCAAGCCCTTTCGAGGCGCGGCCCCGAGGCCGGCCGCAGCCATGCCCTGGACCGTATCGGCCTGGCCGCCACTTCCTCCTCGGGGACCTGATCGGAGCGGTGGAGGAAGTCCATCGCGCCGTGGACGCGGCCCGCTTTACACGGTCCAGCCGCGTTCGTACGCAACTCGGCGAGCTCTACCCGTACACCGTGGGACACAGCGCGTCCAGGCCGGTCCGGGAGGCTCGCGATACGATCCGCGACCTGCTGGCCAACTGACACGACACCGGAAAGGAAACCCGTGACCACCATCGCGGTGACCGGACACATGGACCTGACCGAGGCCGGCATCCCGCTGGTCCGCGAAGCCCTGGCCGAACTGATCAAACGGCACGCCGACGGCTCTCTGGTCGGCGTCTCGTGCATCGCCAAGTGCTCCGACTCCCTGTTCGCCGAAGCCGTCCTGGCCGCAGGGGGACGCCTGGTCGTCGTCATTCCCTCGCGCGACTACCGTCAGCGGAAGGTCAAGCCCGACCACGCGCCTCTCTTCGACCGGCTGGTCGAGGCTGCGGACGAGGTGCTGGTGATGGACCACGAGACGGCGGACCGGCGGGCGTACGAAACGGCCAACGCCGTACTCCAGGAGCGAGCCGACCGCCTCGCCGCCGTGTGGAACGCTGAGCCGCCCACCGGCAAGGGCGGCGGCAGCGCGGACGTGGTCTTCGAGGCTCGGGAGGCCGGCGTTCCCGTGGACGTGGTGTGGCCCGACGGGGCGGCTCGCGCCAACTGACCACCGGGGCCGAAAGTCGGGGCAGCGGTAACGATCACCGTCAGCACGGTCGTGCCGTTTCCTGCCGGGGGATGTCGTCACGACACATACCGGGGCGGAAATCGGCCTGGGACGCCGGGGCGATGTGGTGACGTATCCGAGGTGGTGGAGCCGCCGGATGAGGACATCGCCGGCCAACCGGCGCGGTCAAGTTCGTGCTCTGCGGCGGCTGTGCCCAGCAGGAACGGTGTCGAAGCCTGCGCGTGCCGTCAAGCCAGGAACGCACGTGCAAGGCCTTGGCCGCGATCTTTGCTCGCCGCTGAGGGGGCACGACCAAGATCCGGTGAAACCGAAGCACAGCAGGAGAACTTCACGGTCCCACGTACGGGCGTGAGAATCGACATCCACCCTCGTGATCTACCGACCGCTTTGATCGGCACGGGCGCTGGAGTACTCGCGCTGCGGGCAGACGCGCCCGCCGAGATCGCGATCCCGACAGCCCTACTGATCCTTCTCGACATCCGCGTGCGCACCTGGCGCCGTCGAGCCTGACGGCCAGAGACGGCTCAGCCCAGCAGAGAGCCCCCTGCCTGGCGGACAACTCGCAGGCAGGGGGCTTACTCGTGCGGCCTTACTTCTTCTTGCCCTGGTTCTTGACGGCCTCGATCGCCGCCGCCGCGGCGTCCGCGTCGAGGTAGGTGCCGCCCGGCTTGACCGGGTTGAAGTCGGCGTCGAGCTCGTAGACGAGCGGGATGCCGGTCGGGATGTTCAGGCCCGCGATGTCGGCGTCGGAGACACCGTCGAGGTGCTTGACCAGCGCGCGCAGGCTGTTGCCGTGCGCGGCGACCAGGACCGTACGGCCGGTGAGCAGGTCCGGGACGATCGCGTCGTACCAGTACGGCAGCATCCGCTCGACGACGTCCTTGAGGCACTCCGTGCGCGGGCGCAGCTCGCTCGGGATCGTGGCATAGCGGGCGTCGTCGCTCTGCGAGAACTCCGTGCCGTCCTCCAGGGCCGGCGGCGGGGTGTCGTACGAGCGGCGCCACAGCATGAACTGCTCCTCGCCGAACTCGGCGAGCGTCTGCGCCTTGTCCTTGCCCTGGAGCGCGCCGTAGTGGCGCTCGTTCAGGCGCCAGGAGCGGTGGACGGGGATCCAGTGGCGGTCCGCGGACTCCAGCGCGAGCTGCGCGGTGCGGATGGCGCGCTTCTGGAGGGAGGTGTGCAGTACGTCGGGCAGCAGGCCGGCGTCCTTGAGCAGCTCACCGCCGCGGACTGCCTCCTTCTCGCCCTTTTCGGTGAGGTTGACGTCCACCCATCCGGTGAACAGGTTCTTCGCGTTCCATTCGCTCTCGCCGTGGCGGAGGAGGATCAGCTTGTACGGTGCGTCGGCCATGGCCAGAGCCTAATGGACCCGTGACCCGTCACGATTGACGGCCCTCGTCAATTGACTGGCGGCCACCGGACGGCTTCCGTAAGTTGCTGTCGGGCGTTCAGCCACTTACACCACCTGTCCTGGGTCCTTGGGGGGATGCCGTATGTCTGTCAGCGATCTCAGAGGGCTGAGAGGGGTCAGGGGGCTCAGACGTGCGCTGACCGAGAGTGTCTCGGGGCTCCCCCGGGAATTCTGGTGGCTGTGGACCAGCACGCTGGTCAACCGGCTCGGGGCGTTCGTCGCCATCGTCATGGCCCTCTACCTCACCGTGGACCGGGGCTATTCGGCGTCGTACGCGGGACTGGTCGCCGCGCTCCACGGGCTCGGCGGGGTCGTCTCGTCGCTCGGCGCGGGGGTGATGGCCGACCGGCTCGGCCGGCGGCCCACGCTGCTGATCGCGCAGTCGTCCACGGCGGCCTCCGTGGCCCTGCTCGCTTTCATGCGGGATCCGGTGGCGATCGCCGCCGTGGCGTTCCTGGTGGGCATGACGTCCAGCGCGTCCCGTCCGGCCGTACAGGCGATGCTGGCGGACATCGTGCGGCCCGCGGACCGGGTGCGGGCCTTCTCCCTGAACTACTGGGCGATCAACCTCGGGTTCGCGGTCTCCTCCGTGGCGGCGGGCTTCATCGCGCAGTACAGCTACCGCGCCGGTTTCCTGGGCGAAGCCGTGATGACCTTGATCTGCGCCGTCCTGGTCTTCCTGAAGCTGCCGGAATCCCGGCCGAAGCGGGTGGCGCCCACGGCTCAGAAGCCGGCGGTGCCGGAGGTGGGACTGGGTTCGGTCCTGCGGGACCGCCGCTTCATGGGCGTCGTCACGCTGTCCTTCGTCGTCGCGCTGATCTTCCAGCAGGGCTCCATCGGACTGCCGCTGGCGATGGGTCTGGACGGCTTCTCCAGCTCCGACTTCGGGCTGGCCGTGGCCGTCAACGGGGTACTGATCGTGGTCCTGCAGATCCCCGTCACCCGCTTCATCGAGCACCGCGACCCACGCCGCCTGCTGATCCTCTCGTCACTGCTGGCGGGGTACGGCTTCGCGCTGACGGCGCTCGCCGGATCGGTGGCCGTCTACGCGCTGACCGTCGCCGTCTGGACCCTGGCCGAGATCATCAACGCTCCGATCCAGACCGGACTGGTGGTACGGCTCTCCCCCGTGCAGGGCCGGGGCCGCTACCAGGGGATGTACACGATGTCCTGGTCGGTGGCGGCCCTGGCCGCGCCGCTGATGGCGGGCTTCATCATCGACCACCTCGGCGCCGAGTGGCTGTGGGGCGCGTGCGGGGTGCTGGGGATGATCGCGGCGCTGGGGTACTGGCTGCTGATGCGGGGGCTGTCGGCGGACGGGGTCGTGGAGACGGGGGCCGAGGCGAGGGCGGATGTGCTCGCCGTACCCGAGGCGCTCGCCGTCGAGGGCACGGCTCCCCGCCCCTGAAGCCTTCAGCCTCCCGGCCGTGATCCGGGGCCTGGCCCCGGTACGCCGGTCGGACCCGTATTCGGGCCCGGGCTCGCATCCGGGCTCGACGTCGGATCCGGGCTCGGGCTCGCATCCGGGGTCGGCGTCGGCGTCGGCGTCGGCGTCGGCGTCGGCGTCGGCGGGGAGCTCGTCACCCTGGTCCCCGGGTGGAAGTGCGCGCAGACGAAGGCGACAGCGAGGGCGATCGCCATGCCGTAGAAGACCACCCTGTTGG
This sequence comes from Streptomyces sp. NPDC051569, assembly GCF_044454085.1. Classification (NCBI taxonomy): domain Bacteria; kingdom Bacillati; phylum Actinomycetota; class Actinomycetes; order Kitasatosporales; family Streptomycetaceae; genus Streptomyces; species Streptomyces sp. NPDC051569. Next base: position 54,729 of record NZ_JBITDJ010000008.1, on the reverse strand, counting down.
CCTCGGCGAAGTCCAGGCGGATCGCGGACATCGCCTCGCGCGTCGTCGTCGCGACCCGGCCCGAGCCGGTCGGTCCCCGGGTGTCCGCGTTGCCGGTGACGGCTTCGGCGATGGTGTGCGCCGCCCCCCGGGCCGCCGCCTCCGGTACGCCCCTGCCCCGGAGGGTGCTGACGACGCGGTCGGTGGTGACATGGGTGAGGACCGTGCCGAAGACGGCCAGGCCGACGCTGGCCGCGTAATTGCGGATGGTCTGCGTGATGCCGGTGACCTCCCCGTACGACGCGCCGATCGAGCGGTTGACCGCGTCCGTGGAGGCCGGGGCGAGCAGGAAGCCGATACCGGCGCCGGCCAGCACGACGTACGGCCACTGGGCGCCCATGGACAGGTCGGTCAGCTTGCTCGCCCACAGGGCGTAACCGACCGTGCCGATCAGGGTGCCGAGCCGGATGGCGGGCTTCGCACCGTGTTTGTCCAGGATGCGGCCGCCCCACTGGGAGGTGATGGCGAAGCCGATGAAGAAGTACAGGAGGTAGAGCCCGGCCCCGTTCGGTGAGGCGCTGAGCGAGACCTGGGCGTACACCGACGCGAAGAAGAACACCGGGACGAACGCCATCATGGCGAAGAACAGCACCGCCGAGTCGGCGGCGAAGGCCCGGTCCTGGAAGACGCGGAGCTTGATGAGCGGGTGCGCGACCCGTAGGTCGTACCAGCAGAACAGCACCAGGATGAGCAGGCCGCCCACGATGCAGCCCCAGGTCGCGCCGGAGCTCCAGCCCCAGGTCGCCGCCTGCTGGAAGCCGAGCACGCTCAGCGCCATGCCGACGGCGATCAGCACCGCGCCCCGCACGTCGAGCGGTTCCCGCCGGGAGATGTTCGGGATCCTGGCCAGGCCGGTCAGGACGAGAGCGATGACCGCGACCGGGACGTTCACCCAGAAGATGGCCCGCCAGGTCCAGTCGGTGAGTACGCCGCCGAGGAGCGGGCCCACCGCGGTGAGTCCCCCGGAGAGCCCGAAGAACAGGGCCAGCGCCCGGCCGCGCCGCTCCACCGGGAACACGGCGACGACCACCGCGAGCGCCGCCGGGAACAGCAGCGCCGCACCCGCTCCCTGGGTGGCGCGGAACGCGATCAGCCAGGTCTCCGCGCCGCTCCCCCGGGGCACGGCCCCGCAGAGGGCGGAGGAGATGACGAAGACGAGGGTGCCGATCACCACCATGCGGCGGTGGCCGAAGATGTCGGCCAGCCGCCCGCCGAGCGCGAAGAACGCGGCCAGGGTCAGCAGATAGGCGTTGATCACCCACTGCATGCCGGACGAGGTGAGGTGCAACTCGTCGATGATGTCGGGTGCGGCGATGGCCACGATGGTCTGGTCGATGAACGTCATCGACACGGCGAACAGCATCGCGGCCAGCGACAGCGTCTGGTTGACCGCCCCGCCGGTGCCACCGCCCGCGCCGCTGCCACCACCGCCCGCGCCGCTGCCGCTACCAGGGCCGGCGCCCGCTCCGGCGGCCGACCCGGGGCGCAATTCGTCCCCTTTGTCGCTCATGCGGGAATCCTGCCCCGGCCCGGCGGGTCACGCACCCGGGGAGACTCCCGTTCGGGCAGGTCAGCGCGCGCCGGGGCGTCGGTTCTGGCCGGGGCGTCGGCTCGCCCGGGACGGCTCGCGCCGCGCCTCGTACAGGTCGCCCGGCCTGAGGTCCTCGGGCCGGGCGTACGCCGCCAGCCGCGCGTGCGGTTCGCCCGCGTCAGGTGTGCGGTTCGCCCGCGTCAGGCGTGCGGGCGCCGGGTCAGTCGGCCGGGCGCTGGGTCAGGTGGGCGAAGGCGTCCAGATTGCGGGTCGGTTCACCCCGCGAGACCCGCCAGGCGTACTCCTTGCGGATCGCGCTCGCGAAGCCCAGCTCCAGCAGCGTGTTGAAGGAGCCGTCCGCCGCTTCGAGTACCGAGCCCAGCAGCTGGTCGATCCCGTCCTCGGTGACGGCCGCCAGCGGGAGCTTGCCGGTGAGATAGACGTCGCCGAGGCGGTCGACCGCGTAACTCACCCCGTACAGCTTGAGGTTGCGCTCCAGCAGCCAGCGGTGGACGGCCTCGGTGTTCTCGTCGGGGTGGCGGATCACGAAGGCGTTGACCGAGAGTGCGTGCCGGCCGACCAGCAGGGAACAGGTCGTGGCCAGCTTGCGCGTGCCGGGGAGGGTGACGACGTACGAGCCGGTCTCCGGGCTCTCCCACTCCAGCCCGGCGGAGTTCAGCGCCTGCTCGACGACCCGCGCCGCCGAACGCGCGCCGGCCGGCGGCCCCGCCTGTCCGTCAGCCTCTTCAGCCTCGTCAGCCATGGTGCGAGGGTACGTGACGGCGGTGATCACGCATGGCCTCCGTGTAGACGTCCGCCGTCGCCGAGGCCGCCGTGTCCCAGCCGAAGGACTGGGCGTGGCGGGCCGCCGCCGTACCCATCCGTTCGACGAGTTCCGGGCGGTCCACGAAGCGGCGCAGCGCCCGCGCGTACTCCACCGGGTCGTGTCCGGGGATCAGAAAGCCGGTCTCCCCGTCCTTGACCGCCACCGGAAGACCGCCCACGGCCGCCGCCACCACCGGGGTGCCCGCCGCCTGCGCCTCTATCGCGACGAGGCCGAAGGATTCGCTGTACGAGGGCATGACCAGGACGGAAGCCGCCCGGAACCAGTCCGCGAGCCGGTCATGGCCGACCGCCGGCCAGAAGTGGACCACGTCGGAGATACCGAGGCGCGCGGCGAGCTTCTGCGCGCACTCCGGCTTGGCGAGGCCGGTGCCGCTGGGGCCACCGACGACCGGTACGTACAGATTCGTCCGCAGCGACGGATCCTGCTCCAGCATCACGGCCACGGCGCGCAGCAGCACGTCCGGGGCCTTCAGCGGCTGGATACGGCCCGCGAAGAGCGGGATGAACGCGTCCTGCGGCAGTCCGAGGCGGGCGCGGGCGGCGGCGCGGCCGTCCCTCGGACTGAAACAGTCGAGATTCACCCCGGGGTGGACCACGGCCGTCTTGGCCGGGTCGGCGTCGTAGTGGCGGACGAGTTCGTCGGCCTCCCCCGCCGTGTTGGCGATCAGCCGGTCGGCGGCGCGCACGACCTGGGTCTCGCCGATGACGCGGGCCGCGGGCTCGGGCGTGTCGTCCTCGGCCAGCGCCGCGTTCTTGACTTTCGCCATGGTGTGCATGGTGTGGACGAGCGGGACGCCCCAGCGTTCGGAGGCGAGCCAGCCGACATGACCGGACAGCCAGTAGTGGGAGTGGACCAGGTCGTAGTAACCGGGCCGCTGACCGGCCCACGCGTGCATGACCCCGTGGGTGAAGGCGCAGAGCTGCGCCGGCAGGTCCTCCTTGGGCAGCCCCTCGTACGGGCCCGCGTCCACATGGCGCACGAGTACGCCGGGCGCCAGTTCCACGGTGGGCTCCAGGCCGCCGGCCGTGGCGCGCGTGAATATCTCCACCTCGACGTCGATGGCGGCCAGGCGCTTCGCCAGCTCGACGATGTAGACGTTCATGCCGCCCGCGTCGCCCGTGCCCGGCTGGTGCAGCGGGGAGGTGTGGACGCTGAACATGGCGCACCGCCGGGGGCGGCGCGGCGCGCCGGGTGTTCCGGGCATGGCGCTGGGCGGCCGGAGCCTGGGCGGCCCCGCGAACGTGCCTGCGATACGGGACACGTACTGGCTCACGTCTACGGTCCTCTCGCCTCTCGCTCGGAGCACAACAAAAATCGGAGCACGACAAAAAGAGGGCATGCGTCACCCTCCGAACGCCTTCAACAGCGGCACGCGCCCCCGCATTTCCGCTTTACCCAATCATTACCGGTGGCCGCTCAACCTGCGGCACAGGCCCCACGTGACGTGGCTCGCACGCGATCCGCCCGCGCGCGTGACCCAGCCCTCATCCGCCGCGGCCCCCGGTGTGCCCCGGCCCACGCCCGACCCGGCCCGGCCCACGCCCGACCCGGCCTCCACCCGACGCGGCCCCCACCCGACTGCCCGAGGTCGTTAGGCTCATTCCCATGCCGCCTCCCGCTTCCCGCCCGGTGCGCGCCGCGTCCCGCCCGGTGGGCACGGTGACCCGGGGCACCACCCACCAGAACCGGCTGCGCCGCATGGACCGCTGGATCACCGCCACGCACGGCCCCGCGCTGCGCCGCTCGGCCGATCCGGTGGTGGTGGACCTGGGGTACGGCGCCGCCCCCTGGACCGCTGTCGAGCTGCTGCGGCGGCTGCGTACGGCCGACCCGCGTACCGAGGTCGTCGGTGTCGAGATCGACCCGGCCCGGGTCGCCGCCGCGCGGCCGTACGAGCGGGACGGGCTCCGCTTCCGGCACGGCGGCTTCGAGATCCCGCTGGACGACGGCCGGCGGCCGGTGCTCATCCGGGCGGCCAATGTGCTGCGGCAGTACGAGGAGGGCGAGGTCGCCGCGGTCTGGGCGCGGCTGTGCGCGCGCCTCGCGCCCGGCGGCCTGCTCGTCGAGGGCACCTGCGACGAGATCGGCCGCCGCCATGTCTGGGTCGCGCTCGGCCCGGAGGGGCCCAGGACGGTCACCTTCGCCACCCGGCTGGGTTCGCTGGAGCGCCCCTCCGACCTGGCGGAGCGGCTGCCGAAGGCGCTGATCCACCGCAATGTGCCGGGCGAGCCGGTGCACGCGTTCCTGCGGGACTTCGACCGGGCGTGGGCGGCGGCCGCTCCGTACGCGTCGCTGGGCGCGCGGCAGCGGTGGGCCAGGGCCGTACGGGATCTGGCGGCGGACTGGCCGCTCGTGAACGACCCGCGCCGGTTGCGGCAGGGTGAAGTGACGGTGAAATGGTCGGCGATCGCCCCCGGCGCCGATATGAACACCAGTTGAAATGACGTGACGTCACCACCCCGATGGGCGGCCCTTTTGTCTGTTCTGGGGTGGTGTGCGTGACCTGTGAGCTTCCGTTTTCCTCTGTCGCTCCGGGGTACGACATGGCACGATCACGACGACGCAAAAAGGTTACTGCCGGTCAATCAGACATGTAGGTGCTTGTAGGGCCTGCTCGGAGGGGGAGTCAGTGAGCCGACGCCGCTGTGCCACTGCCGCCATCACCCTGGTCTGCGCGCTCGCCGTGCTGGTCTCGCCGGACATGATGAACCGGGCGTACGCGGCGCCCGCACCGCCGCCCGTATCGTCCCCGCCGGCCGTACCCCCGCCGCCGGTCGAACTCCCGCCGGGAGCCGGTGCCTCCGGGGCCGGAACACCGGCCTGGTCCGGCGGGACCTCCGGCAAGAAGTCCCTCGAAGACGTACGCGCGGAGATCGAGGCCCTCTACGAGCAGGCCGCGTCCGCGACCGACGCGTACAACCTCGCCGTGGAGCAGACCGAGAAGCAGTCCACCGAGGTCGCCCGGCTGGCCGAGGACATCGTCAAGGGCCAGCTGCGCCTCGACGCCCTGAAGCAGCAGGCCGGCGCCGCCGCCCGCGCGCAGTACCGCAGCGGTGGACTGCCGCCCGAGGCACATCTGATGCTCACCGACGACCCGCGGCTCTTCCTGGACGGCGTGGGCCGAATACGGCAGAGCCAGAAGGCCACGCAGGAACTGATCGATGAACTGACCGGCGCGCAGGATGACTTGCGTACGTACACGGCGGACGCGGGCACACAGTGGCAGAAGCTGGAAACCGGCCTGGCCGCGAAGGAAAAGGCGAAGAAGCAGATCACGGAGCGGATCGCCGCCGCCGAGGAGCTCGAAGCGGGCCTGCAGAAGGAGGAGCTCGCGCGGCTGGCGCAGCTGGAGAGCGAAGCGGCGATGCGGGCGCAGACGGCGTGGCTCAGCTCCGGGGTGGTGAAGGACATCAACCGCTCGGCGAGCGCGCGGGGCAAGAAGGCGATCGCGTTCGCGACGGAGCAGATCGGCAAGCCGTACGTCTGGGGCGCGGAGGGGCCGTCCTCGTACGACTGCTCCGGGCTGACCTCACAGGCGTGGGCGGCGGCCGGCCGGCCCATCCCGCGCACCTCGCAGGAGCAGTGGCGGCTGCTGCCGCACATCGCGATCAGGGACATGCGCCCCGGTGATCTGATCATCTACCACCAGGACGCCAGTCATGTGGGGATGTACATCGGCGACGGGGCGATCGTGCACGCGCCACGGCCGGGGCGGAACGTGACCCTGGCGGGCGCGGGATCGATGCAGATCCTCGGAGTCGTACGCCCGGACAAGTAGCCGGACGAATAACCGGACAAATGGCCGGACGAAAAGGGCGATCGGCGATGGTGGGCCGCAGGCCGCACGGAGAGGCACCACTCCCACCCCTGTGACGCACTCCCTTCCCACCCGTTCCGGGCCGCCCGCCCGGAGCGGGTGATGTTTGTCATGGCGATCTCCCCCACATCCCGCGGGCGCCCTGGACAGGGCGCATATGACGGCGGCCCTTCACCCCTGCGCCATTCCGCTGAGCGACGGCTACCGCTAAGGTCCCCGTCTGGTGGGGCGTCGATCGTCGCTCCACCGCGCCCTCGGGGGGAGGGAAGGAAACCCAGACCGATGCCCGTACCCGTACCGCGGCAGCGCACAGGTTCGACCGTTTCGACAGTGGAGAGGCACCCGGCCGCGGAGGCCACCAACGGCGGCGAGCTCACGCTCCTGGTGATCGAGGACGACCCGGCGGGCACCTTCACCGCTCCGGAGCCGCCGGAGGGGGCCGGAACCCGCGTCCGTATCCGTACCGCCCGCAACCTCACCGAGGCCGAGCGGCTGCTCACGGACGACATCCACTGCATCCTCGTCGACCTCGCCCTGCCCGGAGCGAACGACAGCGACGAGCTGGCCACCCTGAAACACGTCCTGCGGCTCGCACCCCGCCACGCCGTCCTCGCGCTGGCGGCCCAGGGCGACGCCGAGCGGGCCGCGGCGGCGGTCCGCGTCGGCGCCCAGGACTACCTCTTCCGCGACGAGCTGGACGGGCGGCTGCTGAGCCGCGCCATCCGGTACGCCGTCGAGCGCAAGCGCGCGGACATCGCGCAACGCCAGCTGACCGAGTCGCGGCTGCGCGCCCAGGAGAACGCCCGGCTGGAGCGCGGCCTGCTGCCCACTCCCCTGCTCCAGGGCTCCGACCTGCGCTTCGCGGCCCGTTACCGGCCGGGCCGGTCGCGGGCGCTGCTGGGCGGCGACTTCTACGACACGGTCCGTACGGCGGACGGCACGGTCCACGCGATGATCGGCGACGTCTGCGGGCACGGCCCCGACGAGGCCGCGCTGGGGGTGGAGCTGCGGATCGCGTGGCGGGCCCTGACACTGGCCGGGTTCTGCGGCGACCAGCTGCTCTCCACGCTCCAGCAGGTCCTGGAGCACGAGCGGCAGAGCGAGGAGATCTTCGCGACGCTCTGCACGGTCGACATCGCCCCGGACGGGCGGCGGGCCGGACTCTGCCTGGCCGGCCATCCCTCACCGCTGATCACCCGCCACGGGCGCGCCGCGCAGCTGCTCCCGTACGAGGAGGGCGGCCCGGCCCTGGGCCTGCTGCCGCGCGCCCGCTGGCCGCGCCGGCAGGTCGAACTCGGCGGTTCGTGGAACCTGATCATGTACACCGACGGCCTGATAGAGGGCCGGGTGGGACCGGGCGCCACGCGCCGGCTGGGCCAGGAGGGCATGGTCGAGATGGTCAACCGGCAGCTGGCGGCAGGACTGACCGGCGATGACCTGCTGGAGGCGGCGGTCACCCGGGTGCGGGAGCTGAACGGCGGGGAGCTGACCGACGACGTGGCCGTACTGCTGCTGGGCCGAGGGGCCCCGTAGCGCCCCCCCGTGGCGCCCCCCGTGGCGTCAGCGTCCGCCGTTGTACGGACCGTAAGGACCGTCGCTGCTGGAACCGCCCCGGCGACCGCCGCCACCGGAAACCTGCCGGATGGCGGGCCGCACGTCGACCATGAAGACGATCGTGGCGACGAGGCCGGCGATCTGCAGGAAGAGGAACGGCACGAAGAGGTTCACGGCGACCGTGATGCCCAGAAGGATCAGCCAGAACTTCTTGGACTGCTTGTCGGCGGCGCGGTAGGCGTCCCCGCGCGCCAGCGCGGAGAAGGCGAGCGCGACGACAGCGAGGACGAGCATGGCCATGTTGAGCAGCCAGAGGACCGTGCCGAAACCTTCGAGCAACATGCAGTGCACCGCCTGATCAGTGAGGAAACGTCTCGCGGCCCGATGGCCTCCGGCCCCGGTCCCGCCAGGCCAACGTACCCGGACGGCGGGCCGGACACCCTTGAGGTGCCCGGCCCGCCCTTCTTCGTTACTTGCTTACTTCGCTACTTCGTTACTTGCTTACTTCGCTACTTCGCTACTTCGCTACTTCACTGCTTCGCTGCTTCACTTCGCTGACGGCGGAGTGGTCTTCTTGGCCGTCGTCTTGCGCGGAGTGCTCTTCTTCGCGGCGGCGGACTTGGCGGCCTCCGCCGGCTTGGCCCCGGCCGGCTTGACCCCGGCGGGCTTCGGCCCGGCGGCCTTCGGCGCCGGCTCGGGCTCGACGGCGACAGCGATCTCGGTGATCTCGTCCGCCGCCTCACCGCGCCAGGCCCGTACGGTCTGCTCGCCGCGCTCGGCGACCTTCTCGTACGTCTCCCGGGCCTTGACCGCGTACTCGGCGGCCACACCGACGCTGCGCAGCGCCAGGTCCTGAGCGGTCTCGGTCAGCTTCCTCAGGTCGGTGTCGAACGAGCCGAACACCTCGGAGACCTTGGCCTGCACGTTGGCCTGGGCCTCCCGGGCCTGGACGGTGACCCTGTCCTGGACCTCCTTGGGGTCGGAGTTCCGCACAGCGTCGAACCGCCCCGGGGCCTCGGCCCGCAGCTGTTCGAGCAGGGCCGGCACCTTCCGGGCCTGCTCGACGGCGATGTCGGCGGTGCCGGCGGCGAAGTAGAGGGGCGTCGGGTCGGTGAGGGTCTTGCGCAGGTCATCGGCGATGGCCATGACTGTGGTCCTCCCGGATCGGTTGATCAGTTTGAGGGTGGGTCGGCAGCACTGCCGTCGGCCGTGTCATCGAAGCCCCCGTCAACGCCGACGTCCGCACCGGCCGTCCGTTGCGTGGTCTCCGTGCCTCGGCTCTCCGTGCTGCCCGCACTGTCTGTGCTCCGCGTGCTCTCCGTACCTTCCGTACTCTCCGCGTCGAGAGCGTTCTCCTTGCGGAACGACTCGTAGATCTGCAGCAGTACCTGCTTCTGGCGCTCGTTGATCGAGGGATCGGCGAGGATGACGGCACGCGTCTCCAGCTCCTCGCGCTCCCGCTCGTCCAACATCCCGGCCTGCACATACAGCGTCTCGGCGGAGATCCGCAGTGCCTTGGCCAGCTGCTGCAGAATGTCGGCGCTCGGCTTGCGCAGCCCGCGCTCGATCTGACTCAGATACGGATTGGACACCCCGGCGGCATCGGCGAGCTGCCGGAGCGACAACTGCGCATTGCGCCGCTGCTCGCGCAGGTACCCACCGAGATTGCCGACGTTGAGTGATGCCATAGCCCCATACTGCGCCCACTCCGCTAACTTTTGCAAGCACCCGCTTGCAAAAGTGTTCCGCACGACCAGCGTGCATGCTTGTGACTCGCAGCGGTAACTGTCCGTTCTCAGTAGATGTGGCGAGTCCCAGCGCTTCTGGCGAACGACTTGGCGGAGTCCTGGCGAAGCTGGCCAGCCTGTTGTCCCGCCTCGCTGAAACCGGCGGATTCCCACTCATTCTCGTTCGCACTGTCGGGTTCTCTTTGCGTAGCGCTCTGAGCGGCTGTCCGCTCTCGTTCCAGTGGCTGGTCAGAGCCCCTGTGGATCAAAATCCAAGTGCGTATGAGCTGGTTCGCATTCGTATACTCGTGCGAGCTCATGGAGGGGGAGGTGGAGACAGTGAAGCTTGCTGAGGCACTGGCAGAACGTGCGGAAGCGACGCGCCGTGTAGAACAGTTGCGAGCGCGCGTCGTCAGCAGTGCGCGGTACCAGGAGGGGGAGACGCCCGCCGAGGATGCCGCCCAGTTGCTGGCTGAGGCCGGTGAGGTGCTGAGCGCTCTGGAAACGTTGATCCGGCGGATCAACCGGACCAATGCCACCGTGGAGATGGGTTCGGACGGCACGCTCACCGATGCCCTCGCACGCCGGGATGTCCTGCGGTTGCGTCACTCCGTGGTCACCGCGGCGGCGGACGCGGCGGCGGGTAGCGGCGAGCGGGGATACGGCCGACAGCTTCGGTCCGAGCTGATGATGCTTTCCGCGCTTCCGGTGGCGGAACTGCGCGGTCAGGCGGATGTTCTCGCGCGGGAGATCCGCGAGGTCGATATACGGATCCAGCGTACGAACTGGGAGGCGGATCTGCTGGACTGAGTAGTCCAGCAGGCGGGGACGATGTGGAGCAGGTAGCAGCTTCGGAGGCGTGCACACACCGAGGGCCGGCGGTTTTCCAGCCCACTCCTGGCGCGTGAAGAGCAACGCGGGGGTTCGACTCCCCATCAACAGTGCAGCTCAGCACGGCGTACAGGTAAAGGTGCACATCGCACAGCACATCACCACGTGCAGATCCGAAGCGGTGAGGGCGGGTTCGGGGCTTTCCACATCGCAACACCATGGACAACGGCGATCCGAGCGCAACGGGGGCGTGCGAATGGCTGATCCGTACATCACTCTCAACGAGCTCGCCCAGCAGCTTCGGCCGATGCCACAAGGCATCGAGTGGTTCGAGGGCCTCTCGACTGAGGAGCAGTCCAACACCCTGCGTCTCCTGTCACATTTCTGCATTCAGGCCCGCGCCACCACCGAGGACGGCCCGGAAAGTATCCGACGCGCCGGACTTCGCGCCACGCACACACCGGCAGTTCTGATCACACGAGGGCGGATCGACCAGCAACTCGGAAAGATCGCCAGTCTCACCCCGCACGACGAGCGCCTCAAGTCATTCCGGCTACTGATCGCGGTGCTGGCCGTCGCCGACGAACGCCGACGAGAGCGCTTCTGCTCCGACGGCTGCGGCCACGCGTGGCATCGCCTGTCTGTCGACACCCCCGAAGCCTCGGCCTGATCCCTCGCGCTTTCGCGCCTACCAGACCAGTGGCCGGAGGGGAAACATCGCGCTCAGTCTCGGCAGTTTGCGCAGCGCCTCGTCTTCGCATCGCACGTCCCACTGCTCGCCGCGCGGCCCTCGATTGCCGCCTACAGCGCCCTGCTCGGCTTCGACGGCTTCATAGAATGCGTCGCCGCAGTCGTCTTCCGCGCGGGTGAGTAGTCCATACGCCTCCATGGCGACATAGTCGAGAGACTCCCACTCCGGCCAGTCGTCGTTCCAGAGCTCCCGAGGGCGACCCACCAGGCACTGAACCTCTGGAGTGTCGGCCAGAGAGTCGGGATCGATCACTGCCCGAGCCCCTCTCTGTCAGCCTTGGGTGAGACATCCCGTTCTGCGGGGTTGGCCTGAGAGGGCACGATAGGAGAACCGTCCCTTATGCCCAGCACAGAACCCGTCGGGTCCGACCCGGCACCGAGGCCGAAGCGCCGCACTTTCACCTCGGAGTACAAACTGCGGATCGTAGCCGAGTACGACGCCGCCCCCAGGAACGAGAAGGGAGCGGTCCTGCGCCGGGAACGGCTCTATCACTCGCACGTCAAGGAGTGGCGGGCCGCCCGGGATGCCGGGGCCCTGGAGAACCTGGTCGACCGCCGGACGAGCCCGGCCCGCGCGAAGAAGTCCGCCGCGGAGGTGGAGAACGAGAAACTGCGGCAGCAGGTGGAGCGGCTGCAGAAGGATCTGGCCCGGAACAAGGCCGCACTCGAGGTGATGGGAAAAGCCTCCGCGCTCTTGGAAATGATCTCCGAGAGCGCGGACTGAAACCTGCCGCCGACCCTGTCGTGGACGAGGCGTTCACCGGCCTCGAGACTCAGCTGGGCATCACCGCCGCCTGCCGGCTGACCGGCCGCTCCCGCGCCACGCATTACCGTCGGCTTCGGCCGGCACCACCGTGCAGGGAACTTGCCCCGCAGGTCCAGCCCTCGGCCCTGACGGCCGAAGAGCGGTCTGCGGTAATGGAGTTGATGAACGGCGACGAGTACGCCGAGCTGGCGCCCGCGCAGATCTGGGCCCGCGAGCTGGATGCCGGGCGCTACCACTGCTCCGTCTCGACCATGTACCGGATCCTGCGCGATCAGGGCCAGTCCGGTGAGCGCCGGCGGCAGGCCACCCATCCTGCCAGGGCGGTGCCCGAGCTGGTCGCCACCGGGCCCTCGCAGGTGTTCACCTGGGACATCACCAAGGCGGCCGGACCGGCCAAGGGCGTCTGGTACCACGCCTACGTGATCATCGACATCTTCAGCCGGTACATCGTCGGCCACACCGTCGAGCAAGCCGAATCAGCGGTGCGGGCCGAGGAGTTGATCCGCGAGACCATCGCCCGCAACGGCATCGTGCCCCAGACCGTGCACGCGGACCGCGGCACCTCGATGACGTCGAAGAAGGTCTCCCAACTGCTGATCGATCTGGGCGTGACGCGGTCCCACTCGAGGCCGAAGGTCTCCAACGACAACCCTTACAGCGAGGCCCAGTTCAAGACCACGAAGTACATGTCGGACTGTCCCGAACGGTTCGATTCGCTGGCCCACGCCCGCGAGTGGTTCGACGCGTTCATCGCGTACTACAACCATGAGCACCGGCTCGGAACTGGTTCCACCATGAATGGCAATCCACCGCAGGTTGCAAGAAGCGTGACCCGATGGTTCCAACAAACGTGTCCCGCAAGGTCAAAACCTGCAGGTCACGTCGGTTCCATCTATCCTGTCCCGGCTTACGGGTCACGAGATTTGTGTCCCGTCGCACTCCAGCTGGCAGATTCTCAATGCTCTCCAGACCAACCTTGCGGATTCTCATTCGCCGCGGAGGCGGACCAGACGCCGAGGTCGCCTCCCGGCAGGGACACGAACCTCCATCCTCCAGGTCCTGTGATCTGCCACGCCTTGAACGCCGCATCGGTTGGACACGTCAGATGCGTGCCATCCTCGAACACCATCCGAAGCGTGCCGGACTTGAAGGCGACCGCAGAGACGACCTTCGTCCCGAAGAGCGGGAGGGCTGCGGCCACGTCCTGAGTCTCCGGCACCAGAAGCACGCCGGGATTGGTGTGGGACGGCCCGGATGAAAGCCGAGCAGGCGTTTCGAGTACGGCTTCCCAACCTTCGTCGAGGGCCAGCGTGAGGCGGTAGTCGACAGTGATCCCAGCAACGCCCCACCCTCGGAGATTCAAGATCCACCGGTCATCGTGTTCGACCGGTTCTGCTTCGGTGCTCATCACCCCACCATGGTGCACGGCCCAGCCGAGGGCGACGGACGTCATCAGGGATTCCGCCGAAGTCACGCCTGTTGAGAATCCTGCGAGGTGTGTTCTCGATCCACTTGGCGAACCATCAGCTCGGGCCAAGATCCAGAGACAGCTCCGATGCGACGGCACGCGTTGGAACCAGTGTGGCCAGCGCCGACTAGGCTCACTTCCATGTCCGTGCCAGCCGACCCTCGCATGCAGTTCTTGATCGACCAGCTCCGGCCGGGTGCCGTAAGAACGGTGAAGGTCGCGGGGTTCGACGGAGCGGACGTCCTGGTGCAGCTCGTAGATGCTGAAGGGGAGAAAGCCGAGATCGGTCGGATTCCTGGCCATGAGGCGTCGATGCGTCGGATGGAGCATCCATCCGAGCTGTTTGAGGTCGGCCAGGAGATCAATGCCGAAGAGATCGGAAGTTGGCGCGAAGGTCAGCTCCACCTCTCCGCCAGGGCATGCGAGAGTCCGGCCCTGCGGTCTTTTCTCCTCGCGTTTGATCCAGGGCAGGTCGTTGCTGGGACGGTCTCCGCGGTCCACAACTTCGGGGTCTTCGTTCACATCGATGGCGAACCGGACGGCCTGTGCACCGGCTTCATCCGAGTGCCGGACCTGACGTGGGGCTGGACCAACCACCCCTCCGAGGCAGTCGAAGCCGGCCAGCGGATCACCGCTGAGGTGATCATTGCCGAGACGCGCTCCGGACAGGTCACTCTCTCGTTGAAGGCTCTGCAGGAAGATCCACTCATTCGCTTTGCGGATCAGGTCGGCCGGGTCCTCACCGGGCCAATCACTAAGATCGTTCCTTTTGGTGTGTTCGTGCAGCTTGCTCCCGACGTTGTGGGATTCCTTCATCTATCTGAACTGACTGACGAGTCGGTCGAGACCCCGGATCAGCTTGTCGATGAAGGCGAGCTGATCACGGTGAAGGTCGCCGAGGTCGACCTCCAGCGTCACAGGGTGCGGCTGGGCGCCGTTGGCGGAGCGGACAGAACGTAGCGAACTGACGCCAAGAAGACCGACAACTCGCGTTTGGTTGCAAGAGGCGTGACCACACATCTGCTCGCGGAGCCTCACCGGTTCCAACTAACGTGTCCAGGCTCAGGCGAGGAGCGCCACTCGCGGTCGCGTGCCGCCGGGTACTGGCGGATTTCCTTGGTCCGCTCCCACACGGTTCACGTCTACGACGAGGGCAAGCCGGACGGGGCGGCCTACCACCTGGAGACCACCCCCCGCGAAGGCGCTCGCATCGAGGACTACACCGGCGATGTGGAGGTCCGGGTCACCAAGACCGGCTACAGCACCCCGATCGGCGGCACCTCCGGCTGGACGCTGCGCGCCGAGACCTCGGTGACCACGGATGCCGTCACCGGCGGCGCCAACCTCACCTCGACGATCAACTACGACGCGGCGGGGCGTGCGGTGGAGTCCCGCAGGCCGGGCTCAGGCGGCACGGAGGCCGGCACGGTGAAGACCGTCTTCTACACGGCCGGGGCCAACCCGGACGACGCGGCCTGCGGCAACCGGCCCGAACGGGCGGGCAACCCGTACGGGGACGACTCCGACGAGCCCCGCTGGATCATCGAGGACACCACCCAGAACAGCCTGACCCGTAACGTCTCCGGCCCCGATGGCGATCTGGTCGCCACCACGTCCGCCACCGGCGACGTGGAGCTGCAGTTCGTCAACCTGCACGGTGACGTGTCCGTCACCCTGGACACGGCGATGACGGCACCGAAGGTGCTGCTCTACGACGAGTTCGGAGTTCCGACCGACGGCCAGGCACCGCAACGCTACGGCTGGCTCGGCGCCAAGCAGCGTTCCGGGGAAGCCCTGGACGGCGTCATCCTGATGGGCGCCCGCCTCTACAGCCCCTAGCTGGGCCGGTTCCTGCAGACCGACCCCGACCCCGGCGGCAACGCCAACGACTACTGCACCGGAGACCCCGTCAACTGCGTCGACCTCGACGGGCACTGGGGCTTCAGCTGGAAGAAGGCGTTCCGAAGAGTCGCCCGGGTCGCGGAGGTCGCCTCTTACATCCCCGGTCCGATCGGCAACGTCGCCTCCGCCGTCGGCGCCATCTCCTATGCCGCCACCGGCAACTGGCGCAAGGCATCCGAGATGGGTGTCGGCGTCGCCTTCGGCTCCGCCGGCCGCCTGGCGGTGAGGGGCTTCAAGGCCGCGCGCACGACCCGCAAGGCCAGCCGCACCAGGCGATACGCTTCCAGAGCCCGGTCGGTGTTCCGCCGCTCGCGGTGCAACTCCTTCGCGCCACAGACCATGGTCCTGATGGCCGACGGCAGGTACCTGCCCATCGGCGCCGTCCAAGTCGGCGACTAAGTGGCCGCCACCGACGCCGAGACCGGCGAGACCTACGCCGAACCGGTCCTGGAGGTCTTCGACGGCTACGGCACCAAGCACCTTATCGAGATCGACACCGACCTCGACCCCACGACACCGCCGCTCCAGGCTACGGCGGAACACCCTCTGTGGGTCGTCGACAAGGGCTGGGTGAAGGCCGCCGATGTGCACATGGGCGACATGCTCACCGACCCAGAGGGCACTCAGCGACGAGTCACCGCCACCCGGAACCTGGGCGAAATCCCGGACCAGTTCGTCGTCAACCTGAACGTCGGAAACGTCCACACGTTCATCGTGAACAGCGGCGAAGGTGATGTCCTCGCCCACAACTCGTCGCGTGGATATCACGGCAACTCACTCAACTGCACCTGCAAGACATACGTGTACTCCATCTACAAGAACAAGTCAGTCTGGAAGTACGGAGAAGGCAAGGGACGCCGCGTCCACAGCCAGGTGGCGAAGCTGAAGAGAAAACAACCTCAGCACGTATGGTCCTACCGGATCCATGGCAGCTTCAAGGGAAAGAAGGCCGCCCGCTGGATGGAGACATGGCTGATACGCCGCTATAAGCGGAAGAACGGCGGTTTCCGACCTCCAGGCAACCCCGTCGACAGGTGACGTAATCGAGTGCGGACGCCTTCCTGGACGTCCGCACTCGAGAATGAAAATTGCTCGAGCGTTGTCCGCTGGGTAGACTTCAGCCGACGTGCGGCAGCACTACCGAAAGGACAAACGAAGATGATGCCAGAGGCGAACTTCTGGGAGATCGTCCGATCGAACCATCACGGCCGTCCGAACGAGCAGTGCGCCCTCATTCAGGAAAGGCTCTGCCAACTCAACAGAAAAGAGATCGAAGACTTTTCGGACCGCCTCGCTGAGATTCTTTTCCGCCTCGACAGAAAAGAACTGGCAGACATTCCCGTGGCAGGGGCCACCTCTGGCTCCGGAAGGCCTGTAAAACAATCTGAGGATCGATTCCTTTATGCCAGGTGTGCGGTGGTCCTGGTCGGCCCGGACGCCTTTACTCAAGTCCTCGCACGAGCACAGGACTTCTCACCCTTCACCAGTGACGAAGCAGCAGCGGCAGAAGAGCTCCTTGAGGTCGCACCAGCGGCGTTCGAAGAGGTTACAGGGGAGGAATGGGATCACATCGAGCCGCATGACTACGAAACCGGAAGCAACGTGGAGGGCTGGCGGTAGACGGGGTAGAAGGTACCCGCAGGGAACTCGAACATGAGGATCACCAGACGGCGGTCCGGGTGGGTTGAGATGTTCGTGACCGGCGAGGACTGGCGAGCCGAACAAACGCAGCGCTTCGTCAACGGCAGGTGTAATGGCCTAGTGGTGGGTGCACCCCGCCGGGGGGGGGAGGCTTGGACATTTCTTTCCTCAAGGAAATCCCGCACCTACGGAGCCTCAGACTGCTGCGCGGAGTCTCGGACCTCACGCCCGTGACGCGGCGCACGCACCTGGAGCGCCTCTGGGTCTCCGAATTCCATTCCCAGGAATTGGACCTGTCGAGTTTTTCGCGTTTACGGGAGGCAGAAATTCCCTGGAAGGTCGGGGCGCGCAGTCTCTCCCAACTCGAAGCAGTGGAAGAGCTGACCGTGACCCGTTGGAAGGGCGCAGTCGTTGTCGGCATATGCCTGGACGAAGGCTCGGACTGGCAGTTCTTTTCGGCGGAGGATCGCGAGTTCCAGGGCGAGCCGAAACTCATCCACTTCAGGCATCTGCTGGAAAACGACCCCCATTGACGAGCATGCCGAGACTCCCGCTCTCCCACTGGGCCCTGCGTGATGGGCCGGGCGCCACTTAGAGGATGTCTCACGTGGTGAGCTTCGCGAGTCTCTTGTAGCAGGTGAGGGCTGCGGCGAGGCCGAGGAAGGCGAGGAAGTGGTTGCCTTTTCGCTCGTACCGGACGGTGAGGCGGCGGTAGCCGAAGAGCCAGGAGATCGGCCGCTCGATCTTCCAGCGGTGCCGGCCGAGGCGCTCGCCGGACTCGATGCCGGGACGGGCGATCCGGGGGACGAGGTTGCGGTGGCGGAGCCAGCTCAGGTGTTCCGCAGAGTAATAAGCTTTGTCTGCGCGGATCTTCATCGGTCGTCTCCGGCGTGGTCCTCGCCGGGAGCGGACGGCGGGCATCCCGAGGATCAGCGGCTTGAACGCCTGGCTGTCGTGCAGGTTCGCACCCGACACCGCTACGGCCAGCGGCAGGCCCTGAGCCTCAGACAGCACGTGCAGTTTGCTGCCTTTCTTGCCTCGATCGACCGGATTCGGCCCGGTCAGCGGGCCCCCCTTTTTGCCCGCACCGACGCGGCATCGACGATCGCGGACGACCAGTCCAGCTCACCCCTGGCGCCGAGTTCGTCCAGCACCGTCCGGTGCAGCCTGCGCCACAACCCGGCCTCGGTCCACACGGTGAACCGGCGGTGCGCGGTGGCCGGCGAGACGCCGAACGACTCCGGCAGATACCGCCAGGCGCACCCGCTCGTCAGCACGTACACCACGGCCGTGAACACCGCCCGCTCGTCCACCGGAGCCGTACCACCGCCCTGCGGACGGGACGTGAACCTTGGCAACAACGGAGCCGCCAGCTCCCACAGTTCATCCGGAACCAGCCGACGCGACAGATCAACCCTCACGGGACAACATCATGCCTCACCATCAACTCACCACGTGAGACATCCTCTTAGACAGTGGTCCCTGATTGAGCCTCGTTGCAGCCTCGCGGGGCCCCTGTCCCTACCGCACTCGACTTGCCGCATGCGCTGTTTGCCGCTTGAAGATCGTGAGACGTGGGCCGACCTTGCAGCGGTCGGCCGACCGACCCGGCTTTCAGGGTGCGACAAGCCGCCACATCCCATGCAAAGTCGACGAGTTACGCACCTCGACACTCCTCAAAGCCTCTGGTCGTGGGATCCGGAGGATGCCGTGATCAAGGCAGGACAGGAGGCGTTCGCAGGCCTGCCAGCCGAGGTGGAGATCCGCAACGAGGCCCGTGAGCATCTCTCGTACGAGCCGAAATTCGGCGTGCCTTGTCCGCCGCACGAGTCCACCGAGGCCGCGATCGACTCGTTCGCCGCGACGACGTGTTGTCTGAGGGTGCGGCTGGAGTCCGGCGGAGGGCGGCGGGTCTATGCGCCCCACGGGCTGTCCGACGTGTTCAACCTCGTGGTCCGGCCCAACCCGGTGCTTGCCCCGCGGGAGGTCTATGAGGCCAAGGCGGTGCGCTGGAAGGACGAGTGGCCGGAGCTCACCGTGCTGCCGTGGCCGAGCCGACGCTCGGATGCGAGTGGTCACGCGGCGTGTTCCTCTCCGGCGGGCCAGCTGTCCTTGACGGCCTCCCGCAATGGCTGCGAGATCCATGCCGGGCGTCGGAGGTAGGTGCTGAGAGCACGGTCGGCGTCGCGCAGGTGCTGGACAAGCGGGGCCAGACGCTGTCGCGCTTCGTGTGGGTCAGCGGCTCGGAGGAGCTGGGAGGCGATGTCCAGTACCGCGCCGGCAGCCAGAGAGTCCGCGGGCGGCGCGGTGTAGGGCTTGGAGGTCTTCTTCTTGCCCGGGGTGTTGAGCAGGGGCTCGGCCTGGGCGGCGCGGGCGGCGTGCTCCGCATCGAGGGCGGTGGCCAGGCGGGGTGTGCTGGCGTAGCCGCGTGCGACGGGCCAGGTCCGGAAGATCATGGCGACCATAGCCCGTAGATCGGCGAAGTAGGCGGGGACGGGAACCGGGGTGGCGGCGCTCCTCGTCATCGTGGGCCCTGTCGGCGTACGACCTGAGCTCCCCAGGCGCGTACGGATGAACGTCCCCAGCTATGTCACGGGCAGGAGCACGGCTGAGGATTCTGGTTGAGATCGTCAGGCTGGCCGGAGACACTCGCAAGATGAGTCAGAAGGCATCGCCCGGATCGGTCGAACGAGGTTGGGACGGGCCGTGGTATCGGGTTCGATCGGACTCATTCGAGGTGTCGTTCCTGCCCAGCTCTGGCGAGGACCTGGACTTGGTGTGCAACGTCGATGCCGAGGTCCGGCTGACGGACGGATCCTGGTGGAGCGCGACCGTCGTCACCGTCGCTGAAGTCGAGAGGTTGCTGGAGTCGTGGAGACGCAGCGGCGAGGCCTTGGGCGGCCGCTACTTCTGGGTCTCGGACGGGCTGATCGTCCGGGACCCGGCATCGACAACATGACCCAGGTGATCGCCGGGCTGATCGAAACGGAGGAGTTCTCCTCGATCTTCCAGCGACTCGACGGCGACTGATCAGGTCTCCAGCCGGCGAGTGCGAAGTGGCATGTCAGGCCACGTCTGTATCCCGCTCGATGGCCTTGAGCCGGTTCTTGAGCCGGTAGCTCGGTCCGTTGATGGAGATCACGTCGCAGTGGTGCAGGAGCCGGTCGAGGATGGCCGTAGCGAGGACTTCATCGCCGAACACCTGTCCCCATTCGCTGAAAGTCTTGTTCGAGGTCAGGATGATCGAGCCCTTTTCATACCGCTTTGAGATGACCTGGAAGACCAGGTTGGCTTCTCCGCGTTCGAGGATCTCGTAGCCCACCTCGTCGACGACGAGGACGCCCGGCCGCAGGTAGGTGCCGAGCTTGTTGGCCAGGCGGCCGGCGGCTTCGGCGGCCTTGAGGTTGCGGACCATGTCGTCGAGGCTGGTGAAGTAGACCGAGTAGCCAGCCCGGCAGGCCGCGACGGCCAGAGCGCTCGTCGGCCTCGGTCAGGAGTGCGCCACGGTAATGCGCCGCATCGACCGCTACACGGAAGAGCAGCCAGCTCCTCGATAGTTGACCTTCACCTTGGGGGAAGCCACAGCATCGGTGGGGCCGGGCGATGTGCTCGGCATGAGGAGGAACGAGCATGGGGTTGCTGACCATCGGGACGTTCGCGAAGGCGTCCCGCCTGTCACCGAAGGCGCTGCGTCTCTATGACGAGCTCGGACTGCTGACCCCCGCTCGCGTCGACCCGGCGAGCGGCTATCGCCTCTACGCGCCGGAACAACTGGACCAGGCCCGGCTGGTCGCCTGGCTCCGGCGCCTGGGGATGCCCCTGGCCCGCATCCAGCACGTCAACACGCTGGAATCAGCTGCGGCGACCCAGGAGATCCGCGCGTTTTGGGCCGAGGTCGAGGCCGACACCGCCGCGCGACGGGACCTCGCTTCCTTCCTCATCAACCATCTGTCCTGGAAGGGCCCCGCCATGTCTCCGACCGCCAAGCCCCTGGGAATCCGTTACGCCGCTCTTTCCGACACCGGCCTGGTCCGTGAGAGCAACCAGGACACAGCCTATGCAGGGTCCCGCCTGCTCGCCGTCGCCGACGGCTTCGGCAGCCAAGGAGCCCCCGCAAGCGCCGCTGCCGTCGACGCGCTCAAGCACCTCGAAACCGACAGCATTCCGGCAGGCGATCTCCTCAACCTCCTCGAAGACGCCATCGAACAGGCCAAACAGGCCGTCAACGGCGTCGCCGGACCCGCCTCATCGCCCGAAGAGGCCGGCACCACACTCACCGCAATGCTCTGGACCGGCTCACAGCTGGCCCTCGTCCACATCGGTGACTCCCGCGTCTACCTCCTGCGCGACGGAGAGCTGTTCCAGATCACCCACGATCACACCATGGTGCAGTCGATGGTCGACGAAGGACGCATCAGCCCGGAGGAGGCCGTCTCCCACCCCCAGCGGTCCCTGTTGATTCGGGCCCTGGGCCAGGGAGCTGATGGCACCCCCGACATGCGCCTGCACGACGCCCAGCGGGAAGACCGCTACCTGGTCTGCTCCGACGGCCTGTCGACCGTCGTGCCGACCGAAGAGATCCACCGGGTGCTCTCCGAGATCAGTGAGCCCGAGCAGGCGGTCCGCGAACTCATCGCCCTCGCCAACGGCTCCGGCGGCCCCGACAACGTCAGCTGCGTGGTCGCCGACGTGACGGAGCTCCAGCAGTAGGAGCGAGCGGCATGCACTTCGAGTTGCACCAGATCCGCTCTCATGAACTCGTCCGCGAGGCGGACGAATACCGACTCGCCCAACAAGTCAGGAAAGCCAAATCGGCTCCCCGATCCATGCCGGCCGACACATGGCGACCGACTCCACGACGCCTGCTGGCTTGGCTCCGGGGGTGAACCATCACGCTGCCTACGGTTGAGCGGGACACCGACCGCCAACCTGTCCCGCTCAACCGTAGGCACCGCAGGCCAGAGCCTCCCCCTGCCCACAGATATCTGGGACAGGACATGTCCGTTCTCAGTAGACGTGGCGAGTCCCAGCGCTTCTGGCGAACGACTTGGCGGAGTCCCGGCGAAGCTGGCCGGCCTGTACGGTCCACCGCATGGTTGACGCGTTCGATGTGGCTCAAGCTCTGCGCGGTGGGATACCCGACAGGGCGCGAGCCTGGGCCTTCGTTCGGGACTTTGCCGCAGCGTGGGCGGATCCGCTCGCCGACGGCGCGGGTACGCGAGCGGAGGAGCTGGAGCGAGCCGAGGCGGTGCTCGGGCTCGCGCTGCCGACCGCGTTGCGCGAGGCGTATTCGCTTCTCGGCACGCGTCACGACCTCACCGGGAACCAGGACCCGCTGCTGCGCCCTTCCGAGCTGTTCGTACACGACGAGTTCGGTGGAGTGCTCGTCTTCCACAGCGAGAACCAGGGATGCGCTTTCTGGGGAGTGCGGCTGCGGGACCTCGGTCAGGACGATCCGCCGGTGTTCGTCCAGTCACGGGGTGGTTGGGTTCGCTTCCTGGAGCGGGTCTCCCTCGCCTGTGTCGAGCTCGTACTCAGCGAGACGCTGCTTGGCAGCGAAGGACGGTTCTACAACGCCTGCGAACTTCCCGACAGCCTGATTCGAGAGCTGCCGAGCCGGTTCGCGCCGGTGGAGTTTCCCGAGTACCCGATGTGGACGGGGAAGGAAGATTCACCCGTGTGCTGGTTCTCCGCGCCGGGGAAGCTCTTGCGGCTCGACGGACTGAGTGACCACAGTTGGCTGCACGTTCGGGGAAGTACGCTCGCCGACCTGGAGTCGCTCTGCGCCACCCTCCCCGGCCACTGGGTACGCGGATACTCCGAGCCGTTGGAAGCCGACGAACTGTCTTTCTAGGCGCCCGATGGCCTGCTTGGATGACACCGGGAAAGTCTGTGAATCGAGCGCAACGGGGGCGTGAGAATGGCTGATTCGTACATCATTCTCAACGAGCTCGCCCAGCAGCTTCGGCCGATGCCACAAGGCATCGAGTGGTTCGAGGGCCTCTCGACTGAGGAGCAGTCCAACACCCTGCGTCTCCTGTCACATTTCTGTATTCAGGCCCGCGCCACCACCGAGGACGGCCCGGAAAGTATCCGACGCGCCGGACTTCGCGCCACGCACACACCGGCAGTTCTGATCACACGAGGGTGGATCGACCAGCAACTCGGAAAGATCGCCAGTCTCACCCCGCACGACGAGCGCCTCAAGTCATTCCGGCTACTGATCGCGGTGCTGGCCGTCGCCGACGAACGCCGACGAGAGCGCTTCTGCTCCGGCGGCTGCGGCCACGCGTGGCATCGCCTGTCTGTCGACACCCCCGAAGCCTCGGCCTGATCCCTCGCGCTTTCGCGCCTACCAGACCAGTGGCCGGAGGGGAAACATCGCGCTCAGTCTCGGCAGTTTGCGCAGCGCCTCGTCTTCGCATCGCACGTCCCACTGCTCGCCGCGCGGCCCTCGATTGCCGCCTACAGCGCCCTGCTCGGCTTCGACGGCTTCATAGAATGCGTCGCCGCAGTCGTCTTCCGCGCGGGTGAGTAGTCCATACGCCTCCATGGCGACGCAGTCGAGAGACTCCCACTCCGGCCAGTCGTCGTTCCAGAGCTCCCGAGGGCGACCCACCAGGCACTGAACCTCTGGAGTGTCGGCCAGAGAGTCGGGATCGATCACTGCCCGCGCGAAGGCTTCCCGACCGAGCCCCACCATCCACAGGCCGAAATAGCAGAATCCGTCGTCCGAACACCAACCGCCGAAGATGCGTTCCGCAGCAGCCCACAGATCCCAGGTGAAGGCTTCATGCGTCACCTCGTCCAGGCGCACCTGGAACTGCACGATCTCTGTCAGCGGCCTCCGCGACAACTCGTCACGCAACCACGCCAGCTGTTCGTCCCGGCCCCGCGTCTGCCGTCGGCACTCTTCGATGAGCTTCCAGAAGGAATCGATGTCCACGGCGGCACTGTGCCAGGCACCTCTGACACCGCGGGGTCGGCAAACTATGTTCGAGCAGTGGAGAACACGGAGATCATCATCAAGCTCACCTCTGATGAAGCGCTGGTCTTGTCGGACTGGCTGGAGCGAGTGCAGATGACGGACCTCGGCCGTCTCGTCGACGACGAGGCGGTCTGGGCCCCCATTCATAGGCTGGCCGGAACGCTCGACAGGTCCCTGCCTGGGATCTTCGCAGCGGACTATGGCGAACGCCTGGACGCGGCCCGCAGCAGGCTTCGTCCAGACCTGGACGACAGCGCCAGTGACGAGGAGGGTGCGGACGCATGAAGCCCCTCTCGGAGATGACTGAACGCGAGTACTTCGCCAGCGTCGGCCAACGTCCTGGCGTGTTCGTCGGTAAGACCTCCTTCCACATGCTGACCGCGTTCCTGACCGGTTATGACCAACATGCTCTCCGGCACGGTGGGCCCGGGCTCACCGGCTGGCACGACTGGCTCGTCGCCCGTCGCGGACGCGACTGCTACCACGCCTGGCGCGGTCAGGTCCTCCACGTCGCCCTCCCAAACGGCTGGGACAACTTCTGAAACCTTCCACCTGAGGTGGATCAGCATGCGTCAAGGTCCTGTTCGAGCTCCTTGACGAGTTCGCTGCCGAGCGCGAGGCAGCACAGGACTCCCAGACCTCAGATTGACTGAGACACCGGGCTGCACCGCGTCTCACTCAAGATGAACCACTACTGGTCAGGGCCTTGTCGTGGTTCACCTCGACTGGGACGGGACACTGATGTCCGTCTCAGCAGAAGTGTGACTCGCAGCGATAACTGTCACTTCGCAGGGACTTCTGTCACCAGTCGCCCGTAGTCGCCGAGCGGTAATCCCCCAGGCCCTGGCCGTGTGGGCCACTAGGTTGGTGTGCGTGGAGATACGGGGGCAGAGGTATCGGTATGTGGGTCCGCCTGAGCTGAAGGTGCTCGTCCGGGCGGGTGGTGGCTCTGTCCACGAGAACCGACAGCAAATGTCCACCACTTCGGGAGGCACCCGGCACGCCGGGGATTCGAACGGTGCGTTACACACCGTGGCGGTGCATGGTCCCGCTCCGCGGATGAGGAAACACGTTGGAAGGTCCGCCACAGAGCTACGACGATGCCCCCTGCTTTCTTCGCGGAGGACATTTGTACGTTTTCGTGTGTGCGGGATGTGGCGCCGCGCTGACCATCCCGCTGTCCCCGGTCGCGCTGCCGGTCCATGCCCATCAGAAGTACGGGAACGGGATCCAGCTCCCGGTGCTCATGGAGTCGGGCACATTCGCCGTGGACCCGGAGCCCTGGGGGCCGCCGTGGCGGAGGTGGGAGGAGATTGACCCGGACGAGGCGGCGGCCCGCGGTATCTACGCTCCGCTCTACGCCTTGTCCGACAGCACACCCGGCACCGTCGTCATCGCCCCCGGGGATACCCGCGGCACCGTGCTCATCCCGCACGAAGCCGGCGGCTACTGCTGCGGCCTCGACTGGGGTGACGGCCCCAACATGGCCTGCGAGGCGTGCGGCCTGCCGGTGGCGAGCCGGATCGACGACTGCTCACTCTGGCAGGCGGTCTGGCTCGCGCCGGACGCCGTGCACCGCCTCCCCGTCGACGACACCGACTCCGATACCGCAATCCTCTCCTGGGAGGAACTGCTGGAGGAGGGGGTAGCCACGCCCCCGATGGAGCCGATCAGCAGGTGGGGCTTGCTCCTCGGGTTGGACCACTGGTGGTCATGGAGCCCACAGTGGGAAGCGGCGGCCGGTCAGGCCCTGGCCCACCTCCTGGGAGCTTCCGACGGCCAACCGGTGACGGTCCCGCCCGGCCTGATCACGGAAGTGTTCCAACGCGCCCTCGACGCCCTGCTGCCCGCGGACCAGCCAGCGCGACGCGCCGTCCTAGCCGGTCCGGGGCTGTCCGCCCCCGGCCCGGACGCCGACATGATCCTCGTGCCGACCCACCCGCAGACGGGGGAACTCTGGAGCCCGGCCGGACCGGACGCGTCTGCACGCCCGGTGCCACTGCCGTTCGGGATATGGATGTGGATGGCCTTCCCCGAACCACACCTCTACCTCCCCACCTCGGGAACCATGCCCGACGGCGTACTGCGCGACGACCCGACCCCGCCGCGCCCCCACCACCTGTTCCGAGCCGACTCGGGAACCTTCCAGCACACCCTGGTCCGATTGCCAGCGGTCCGCAGCCCGTGGCTGCGCGAGATCCTCGACAACCTCACGCGCCACATGCAAGCCGGTCTCTTCTAGCCCATTGCCAGACCACGCCGGTGCTCACGCTCCGGATCTGCGCGTTCGAACAGCACCAGGTAGTGGTGCCTCCCGAAGTGGTGGACATTTGCTGTCCGTTCTCGTGGACAAAGCCATATGGCTTTATCGAGCAGTAGTGACGTCACTTGTCGATGGGTTTGGGAGGCGCCCAGAACCACGGTCGGGTGATGTTGATGAGTTCGGGAGGCGCTGGGGTTCTTGCCAGGGCAGCATCGGGATGCTCCTGGTGAAAGGTCCTGGTCATGCCGCAAATGTCGAAGGTCGAGCTGTACGCGGCGATCCGGCGTGACCATCGCGGCGGCATGTCGATGCGGGAGCTTGAGCGCAAGCACGGCGTGACCTGGCGGACGGTACGGAAGGCGCTGGACTCGTCCTGGCCGGAGCCCCGCAAGAAGCTCCCGCCTCGCGCCACCACGCTGGACCCGTACAAGCCGGTGATCGACGAGATCCTGCGGGCGGACCTGGACGCGCCGCGCAAGCAGCGGCACACAGTCACCCGGATCTTCCACCGGCTGATCGAGGAGCACGGGGCGGAAGTCTCCTACGGTGTCGTGCGCTACTACGTCGCCAGCCGGAAGCCCGAGATCCTGGTCGAGTCCGGCAAGGCGCCGCTGGAAGCATTCGTCCCACAGACACACCTGCCCGGCCACGAAGCGGAGGTCGACTTCGGTGACGTGACCGTGCGCCTGGCCGGCGAACTGGTGACCTGCTACCTGTTCTCCTTCCGGCTGTCGTACTCGGGCAAGGCCGTCCACCGAGTCTTTGCCTCCTGCGGCCAGGAAGCCTTCTTCGAAGGCCACGTCCACGCACTGCGGACCCCTGGGCGGGGTCCCGCGCACCAAGGTCCGCTACGACAACCTGAAGGCCGCCGTTGCCAGGGTGCTGGGGCAGAGCCGGGGAAGAGTGGAGGCCGACCGGTGGATCGCTTTCCGCTCGCACTTCGGCATCGAGAGCTTCTACTGCCGGCCCGGGATCGAGGGCGCCCACGAGAAGGGCGGAGTCGAAGGGATGATCGGCTATTTCCGCCGCAACCACTTCGTTCCCGTCCCCGAGGTCTCCTCGCTCACCGAGCTGAACGAGATGGTCGAACAGTGGGACCAGCAGGACGACGCCCGCCGCATCGGCTCCAGGCCCAAGACGGTCGCGGAGTACTTTGCACTCGAACAACCACTGCTGATGCCGCTGCCCGAGGAGCCATTCGAGACGGGCCGGCTGTTCACGCCGCGGGTCGACCGCTACGGACAGATCCCGGTCCGCACCAACCGTTACTCGGTCCCGATCCGGCTGATCGGAAAACGCGTGCGCGTCGTGCTGCATGCCTCTCACCTGGTGGTTTACGACCAGAACGTGGAAGTCGACCGGCACGAACGGCTGATCGCGAAGGGTGCCGTCCGCCTGGACCTGGACCACTACCTGGAAGTCCTGGTCCGCAAGCCCGGCGCCTTCCCCGGCTCCACAGCCCTCGAACAGGCCCGCTCGGCGGGCAGGTTCACCCCGGTCCACGACGCCTGGTGGGACCAGGCCCGCAAGTTGCATGGTGAGCGGGACGGCACCCGGGCTCTCATCGAGGTACTCCTGCTGGGACGTCATCTGCCCCACGAGCATGTCGTCGCCGGCCTGGCCGCGGCCCTACGGGCCGGAGCCATGACCGCGGACGCGGTCGCCCTGGAAGCCCGCAAGGCCGCCCAGGCCGAGACCGAACCCGCCCCTGCAGCGGACCGGCTGGTTCCCGGGAAGCCGTCGGCGACGGTGACGTCCCTGCACGAGTGGCGGCTCGCGCACCTTCCTGCGGACTCCAGACCGCTGCCCTCGGTGGCCCCCTATGACCAATTGCTCCGACGCCGTCGCACCAGCGGCGGCGACCACCGTGAGGGAGAAGCACAGTGACCCTGCCCCGCCAGCGAGGCTTGACCGAGCAGGCCGCCGACGCCGCCATCGACAGCGCCTGCCGGCTTCTGCGGTTGCCGTCGATTCGCAACGAGTTCTCCGACTTCGCCGACCGGGCGATGAAGGACCAGATGACCTACCGGGGCTTCCTCGCTGAGCTGCTGATGACCGAGTGCGACGACCGGTCCCGTCGCCGTTCGGAGAGGCGGATCAAGGCGGCCGGATTCCCGCGGGAGAAGTCCCTGCGGCTATCTGGGGTTCATTTGTGCCCGTCTGGAACGTCAGTCAGCGTGGGGTTCACTCGTTTTGGTGGTCGTTGGCGTTGCGCTATCCGGGGTGGCCCGACAGCGTCGGTGACGTCGGCAGCATGGTGCCGTGCCAGTGCAGAGAATCGAGTTGGTTGATGGGCGGACGTGGACGGTGGTCGGTCCCGACTACCTGCCGATCGTGCCCGTCGAGGAGTTCTTGGAGTTCCTGCGCGTCGGCCGGGACGCGTCGCCTCACACCCTCCGTTCTTACGCCGCGTCGCTGAACGCGTGGTGGGACTACCTGGAGGCGGCCGGGCTGGCGTGGGAGGAGGTGACGCTGGCGTCGTTCTTGCCGTTCCTGACGGTGCTGCGGACCGGCGATCCCGTCGGAGTGCACCGTTTGCCGGGTGCTGGTGCCGCCCAGGTCCGCGGGGTGGCGGAGTCGACGGTGGGGCTGCGGGTGGCGGCGGTGCTGTCGTTCTACCGGTATCACGCGGATGTGCACGGGGTCGCGGTCGCCGGACGGCTCTACCGGGTCGGTGGGCGCCGGGCCCGCAGCCGATACGTTGGGGCCCTGGCTCACCTGGACCGCGGAAGTGCCCATGTGAGCCCGGCGGTGCGCGTCCGGGCCCGCGATCGCGGGCCGGCGCCCGTGCTCACGCCGGCCCAGGCAGAGGCGATCCTCGACGGATGCGCGCGCTTCGACGTCGTCTCCGGTTGTTGGTCGGGATCGGTACGCGATCGGCTGCTGTTTGCGACGCTGAGCGAGACCGGGATGCGGCTGGGCGAATGCCTGTCGCTCAAGCACTGCGACTGGCACGTGGGCCGGGGCGGGACCCCGTTCGTCGAAGTCGTACCGCGGCAGGACCACCCAGCCGGCGTGCGGGTGAAGAACAGCCGGTTCCGCCGCATCTACATCAGCGACGACCTGGAGCGTCTGCACAGCGAGTACGTGTGGGAACTGTGCGACGCCGACGCCCATCGGGCGGTGGACCTCGAGAACTGGTGGGTGTTCGTCAACCTGCGCCGCGGCGAGTGGCTTGCGCCGATGCGGCCGGAGACCGTCTACGACCTGGTCGACGGTCTCAAGCGCCGGCTGGGGAAGACGGTTCCGTCCGCCTGGACACCGCACTGGTGGCGCCATACCCACGCGACCGCTCTGTTGCTCTCCGGGGCTCACGAGCACGTGGTGATGCGGCGGATGGGCCACGCCGACGTGCAGACCACGCTGTCCCTCTACGGCTGGGTCACCGAGGACGCCGAGTTGAAGACCCTGGCGAACTGGAAGTCATTCACTGCCAACTGGCGCGGGATGGAAGGAAGTTCCGTATGAACGACCATCGCATCCTCTCAGTTCCCACCTACGGTTCGACCGCCCCGGACCGGTCCGCCCAGAGCGCCGCGCTGATCGACGGACTGGACCCGGTGTTCACCGGGCCGCTGTTCGATGGGCGCGACCCGAAGCTGGCCGGGGTGTTCATGCGCGGATCGCGGCAGGTCCGGCTGGATATCACCGCCCTGCCGCTGGTCATGCGCCGCGAGGTCGGCTGGTGGCTGGCCACCTGCGCGCGTACGGGCGAACGCCAAGCCCACGCCAGTGAGTGGAACCGCTGGGCGGCGACCGCCGCCGACGTCATCGCACGCCACCCCCACGTCGTCTCCTTCGCCGACCAGCCGCTGGCCGAGTGGATGACCGCCTGGGCCCGGAGATTCCACGCCGACCGTGGTCGGATGCCCGCCCCCGGGCATCGGCTCCGGGCCGAGCACGCTTTGCACGGCATGCTGGAGCGGCTGCTGCGGCAGTACGCCAGCAAGGTCGACTGGTGGCGGCACGACATCTGGTCGCTGCGGCTGGACCCGCGCATCCCGCGGCGCGAGCACGAACCGCGCGCCAACACCGCCGTCCGCTGGGGCGACATCACCCCGGTCTGGCTGCGGGAGGGGACCAGGTTCTACCTCCGGCTGCAGATGGAGTCCGGACAACTGACCTGGTCAACGGTGATGCAGCACCGCGTGAACACGGCACGTTTCGCCGCGTTCGCGGCTGAACGCGGAATCGACCACCCCGCTCTGGCGGATGGCTCTGAGCGGGGCCTCCGTACACTCGCGCTGGACTTCGGTACCTTCCTGCACCACTGGAAGCGCGAGACGCCGGGCCGCGCCGAGGCCGGCGGCAGCCTCCAGCCGAGGACGATCAACAAGAACCTGCAGACGATCGACCTGTTCTACCGGGTCATGACCGACTGCCGCACTGAGGCCGCCGAAGCCCTGGACGACGCCCGGTGGCTGGCGCTCACCGACAGCCACGCCCGCATGTTCCGCCCCGGCGACCGGCCCCGGCAACGCGAGGTCCGCGAGGCCGACGAGCGCAACTACATCAACGACACCGACCTCAGCCGCATGCTCACCCACATCGAGCTCCTCGGCTTGCCGACCGAGCAGACTCGCATCGTCGTCCGCGACGCCCGCCAAGTCGAGCTGACCGGACTCGGACATCCCGCAGTCATGCGGGCCTGGCTCATCCAGGCCATGACCGGACGCCGGGCCAGCGAAGTACTGATGATGGACTTCGAACCGCTCTCCGACATCCCCGGCCTGGACGCCGCCGCCGTCCCCGAGGGAGGAATGGTCGCCCGGCTCCGCTACCAACAGACGAAGATCGACGCAGCACCGAACACCATCCTCGTCGGCCGCGACGTCGTCGAGATCATCCGGGAACAACAGTCATGGGTGCGCGAGCACTGGCACCTGGGCCCCGCCGACACCATCCGCTACCTGTTCCCGAAGACCACCGGCAACCGGCACGGCACCAAGTCCTGGGAAACCAGCAACTACAACCACGTCCTGAAGGACTTCAGCCACCACCTGGACCTGCGCGACTCGCGCGGCGAGCTCCTCCTCTACTCACGAAGCCACCGGCTCCGCCACACCAAGGCGACCACCCTGATCAACGCCGGCGCCCCCATCCACGTCGTCCAGCGCTACCTCGGCCACCTCTCCCCGGAGATGACGATGAGATACGCGGCGACCCTCGCAAGCACCGCCGAGCGTGAGTTCCTCGCCCTGGCCAAGATCGGGCGCGACGGGCGAGAGGTCGGCATGGACCGCCGCGACATGCTCGACCTCGTGCAGCTCGACCGCCGCACCGACCGCATCCTGCCCAACGGCTACTGCCTGCTGCCGCCCACCCGGTCCTGCGACAAGGGAAACGCCTGCCACGGCTGCGACCACTTCGCCACCGACCGCACCTTCCTGCCGGACATCCAGCGCCAACTCGCCGAGATCCAGTCCCTGGTCGCCACCCGGCAGGCCCGACACACCGAGCGCTACGGCGAGCCGATGAGCGGGACAAACGTCTGGATGGAACAGCGTGACGCCGAAATCCGCAGCATGCAGCTGGAGATCCTCGCCCTCGAAGCCCAGCCAGCCGACAGCACCACCGTCATCCGCGGCGCCGGCGTGCTCGGTCGCACCGGCTACCAGGACGTCGCCGGCACCTCGGACAGCAAAGGGGCGTCACGCTCATGAGCGAGCGGCTGAACGAGACAGCCCCGGAAGCCGTAGCTCCTACTGACAGGCGGATCGCCGCCCTGCGGCAGGCCGCCCAGGACAAACACCAGCAGGCCGTCCAACGGGCGGAGGCGGGCATCCGAAGGCTGATCAAGGAGGGCGAGGAGATCAACTTCCGGACCGTCGCTCGTGCGGCGAGGGTCAGCCTGGACTTCCTCTATGCCCACACCGACCTGCGCAAACGCATCGAGACACTGCGCGGCCAGCAACGGACCGAGTACCGACCTGCCCCTCAGGCGCCCTCAGTCGACGACGGCACGGTCATCCATACCCTCACCGAAGCCCTTCGTCGTGAGCGCACCACTCACCGCGAGCGCGTCCAAGAACTCGAACAGCGACTGGCCGCCGCACACGGCGAGATCCTGCGCTTGCAACGCGTGATCCAGTCACACGGCCCGAGGCTGTGAACAGGCACCAGGCTGCGGAGCCTACGATCCCGAGCGCAACCCCAGGCCGCTGTGCTGCACAACGCCCGAGGGAAGATCGCTCCTTCCGGAAGCCCGAGCAGTCAACTCCACGAGACCGGCACGGAGGTCGGCGGCGGGCTCACCAAGGACGATCGCGCTGACGACCAACTCCATCATCAGACAGTCGTACTCGTCGCCGGTGCTCCGATAGCGCTCCACATCAGCCTCCACCACCGCAGAGGCGATCCTCCTCCCACCGCCAGCCGCAGGAGCAAAGGACACCTCATAGACCCCGTGACCGGTCCAACTCCGGTGCATGAAAAGGACATCGCCTTCAACGAAGACGTTCCACTTCTCATCCATGTCCCGGGCTCGATATCCGCGCCGGATCCGGTCCCAGTCCTCGTCAGTCCAGACACGATCCGGCAACTGAGACACCGGACGGGGCATGCTGATCGGGTGGAGGCGCCGGAACGACTCTCGGGTGAGCGGGATATCGGCAGTCATGACGTGATCCTACGGAAGCACCACTCCAACAGGACAGCGGATTGCCGCCAAGAGCAGGCAACCCGGGCGGAGGATGCCCCTCACCCACCTTCCCGACGCGTCCGCAGCGTCCTGAACAGAAGCTTTGCAAGAGTCCTTCACCACTACCCCAGATAACTCCAGGCCTTCGACTTCGACGCGAACCCGAACATTGACGCCGCCACGATCCACACGCTGGCCAGCTGTGAATGGATCAAGAAGAGCCAGCCGCTCTGCCTGATCGGCGACTCCGGCACCGGCAAGTCCCACATGCTCGTCGCCCTGGGCACCGAGGCCGCGATGAAGGGCTACCGCGTCCGCTACACGCTGGCCACGAAGCTGGTGAACGAGCTGGTCGAGGCCGCCGACGAGAAGCAGCTCAACAAGACCATCGCCCGCTACGGCCGCGTCGATCTTTTGTGCATCGACGAGCTCGGCTACATGGAACTCGACCGCCGCGGAGCCGAACTTCTCTTCCAGGTGTTGACCGAACGCGAAGAGAAGAACAGCGTCGCCATCGCTTCGAACGAGTCCTTCGGCGGCTGGACCAAGACGTTCACCGACCCCCGTCTCTGCGCGGCCATCGTCGACCGCCTCACGTTCAACGGCACCATCATCGAGACCGGCACCGACTCCTACCGCCTCGCCAGCACCCGAGCCCGAGCCGAAGAACCCGCTAAGACCGGCTGACTTCCCGTGAGCGTGGGGGGCATGTCACCGTTGATCTCCGGCAGGCTTCAACCCTCACGCTCTGCCGGTCGTGGCTCTTCTGGATCTCGCCTGTCCATGCCAGCCTGAGGCGGTCTGGGGGACTTGGTGGGGCGGCAGATGGGGGCAGGGTGAGGGACATAGCGGTGCAGGTAAATAGCGACTTCGACGGCCGGTTGAAATGGCGCTCTCGCTATCTGATCCACAGGTCCCGCCGCCGAGGCCGGACCGGGCTGCTGTTGCAGGTGGACCTGCGTGACCCGCCCCGCAGCATGTCACTCAAGTGGTGCCTGGTGTCGGTCACCGAAAGCGGGCGCCAGCTCTGCAGCGTCGATCGGACCAGCATCAGAAAGGTCCGTTTCATCCCCTTGCCCCCAGGTCCGCACTCACTGCACCTTGAGGTCACGCGGCATCGCAAACGTCGCTGCACACAGGCCCAGCAGAACGTGGTGCTCGGGCAGGGAGACATTCTCCTGGTGACGTGCGACCCGGTGCAGCCGAACGTCTTCTACCGGCGCAGTCCCGTGGTGGACACCTGGAGTGCGCAGATCCTTCAAGCGGATCCGAACGCCTGATCAGCTGAGGCTCGCCAAGGGCCAGCCCGAGTTTCGCTTCTGCCACCACGTGTTTCGGCGGCCGGCGGCCCTTGCGGGCCGCTGGCCGCCAGGCGCCCGCAGTCGCTCCGGTGCCGTCATTTCTGCTCGACAATCACGGGCCTGTTGATCTCCAACTGACTCCGAAACCGGTCGACAAACGCTGTCCTCAGCAATCGACGAAGCCACGCGTACGTACTGATGGATCAGGCGGGTGCGGGTGGCCATCCCGACCCGGGACCGGCCCTGCACTTCGGCGTGGACCGCGAAGATCGCCTCCCGGATCTCCGGGCCGATGCTCGGGCGGTGCCCGCCCGGCCGCAGCCACCGGTCATCGGCGCATCCGATCAGCCCGGACCGCTCACGGCCACGCTCCCAGCGGATCAGCGTGCGGTAACCGACCCGGTCCAGTCCCAGCATCCGGGCCTCCTGCCGGTCCATCGCCGCCAGCTCAGCGACCTTGGCCCACCGCCGCTCGGTCAGTGTGGTGACGGCCGGGTCGTAACAAGGCCTTGGTTCCCCCGGCCCGGGATCCTCAGGATTCCCACTACGGAACCCGGTGCCCACCTCCAGCAGGTGGGCCATCCGTAGCCGAACCAACTCCAGCCTCCCCGGCGGAAGATCAGCCACGGACGCGGGCTGCCGCCCACGGTCCGGGCCATCGGCCGCTGTGCGCGAGGACGGCTGACAAGCCGGATGGTTGACGAGGAACCGGAAGGTCAGCTGCTGCCGGGCTCCCGCCGGATCGCGCACCACGACCCGCCCCAGATGGGGCTCGTGCCGTTCGACAGTCCACTCCACCCCGTCCAGGACAAGCCCGGCCCCCGGAGCGAGATCAAGCGCCAGCGGAGGACTCACAGGGCCCCACCTGCCGGCTTGACCAGCGAGCGGTCACTCAGCGGGACAGAAAGATCGATACCGAGCGAACGGTTCCAGAGCTGGTGCAGCAGCTCCGCCCGAGCCAGTGCCGGAACCGTGGAAGCGGCCACGAGTTCCCCGAACGTCACTCGGGACCGAGCCCGTTCCAGGAGATCCGCCCGCAGCCCGAGTGGATCGGGCAGCGGGCGGCGCTGGCAGGACAAAGCGTCCAGTCCGGTGAAGACCTGTCGCCTCCAGCCTGCGGCCACTACGTATTCCCAGCCGCAGGCCAGTGCCATCTCATAGGCGGCGGCGAACGACTCGACGTCCTTCGCGCGTACCCGGTCGAGCGGTCGGACATCGATCAGACACACCCCAGCCCGGGACAGCACCAGGAAGTCCGGAACATGGACACGCGGCCCACCGCCGGTCCGGAACTGCAGCTTCAAGGGCTGCGGGACCACCTCCCGCACCTGGCCGGCGAAGTCCAGCGCGAGCAGAACCTTCGCTTCCTCCAGACTCTCGAAGCCGTGATGCCGCCCTGTGCTGACCATGTACTGCAGCCCAGGCCGATGACGCTGCCGCCGATGCCACGAGAACCAGCGAACCGGCCCGACCCCAGGAAGCTGAACCTGGGCAAGGTCCCGGACCGGCACGATCAGTTCGCCGCCTCCGAGGTTCAAGGTGACCGCCCAGCGACGAGTCCAGCCATCCGCGAGATCCACATCCTGACGCCCAGAGACAGCCGACGCCCGTAGGAGCAAGTCGTCCCAGCGGCAGCGGTGCGACCACACCGCCCCCGCCTCAGGGTCTGCCGCAGGCAGCAGTCCGTACTCATCGGCCATGCCTTCAAGCAAACGCACGCCCACGGCGCCCGCACCAGCGCGCTTCGCAATTGGTGACAACCCGACTGCGAACACGAACCTTGTGACAACTAGCCCGAGCATTTGGTGACGACCATCGCTGCGAACGTGACCGAGAAGGCCAGGTCAGATCTCTCGCTCGGTGACAGTTATCGCTGCCAGTCACAATGCCGTTGGGAACTCGGCTGAGCTTTGTGGGTGACCCGGCCGGTAGGGTCGCGCGCATGTGGGGGGAACGCGCGCATGTGGTGGCAATGGACGCGGTCGACTGGGCTGGGCTGAAGCACAACTACGGGTCGGCCGAGGACATACCCGGCCTGCTCCGCCGATGCGGGGGTCCGGATTCGGAAGATGCGGAGGACGCCTCGTCCGAGCTGCTCAACCTGCTCTTCCATCAAGGCGGCTGGGTCTGTTCCGCCGCCTCGGCCGCACTGCCCTTCGTACTCCGCCTGGCCGCGGCACCGCAGGTGCCGAGCCGCTGCGCGATGCTGGAACTGGCGGCGATGCTGGCAGCGGAAGCCGGTCGGACCGAAGCCCGGTTCCTCGATCCCGGCTGGGCGCCCGCGTGGGAACAGGCCCTGCCGGAGTTGCTGGGCCTGCTGGACGATCCCGAGCCGGAGATCCGGCGGGCCGCAGCCGACGTGCTCGCCGCCTGTGACAGCCCCGGTGAGCTGGTTCTGCCCGGGCTGCTGCGGTGCTGGGAGGCGGAGGATGATCTGGCGACCCGCCTTGATCTGGTCCTCGCACTGGGCCAGGCGGCCCTGCGCGCGCCGGCCGGCGAGCATGGCGCCGAGGTCTTCGATCTGCTCCGTGGTCTGCTCGACTCTCCACAGGCCCAGATACGCCTGGCAGCGGTGCACGCACTTGCCCCGAACGACCCGGGCCTGCCTGCCCGGATGCTCGACCTCATGCTCGAAGCGGTCCGGGACCCGACCATCGAGCTGTGGCGCCACACCAGCGCGGTGAGCACCGGAGTACTGGGTGTCCATCACCGGGCTGCGAGGCTGATGAGCGGCCCCGCCCCCACATTCACGCTCGGCTTGCTGGCAGACCATCACGACGGCGAACAGCGGATCAGTGCCTTGGCCCAGGCGGGCAGACTGCTGTCCCAGTGGCGCTCACCGACCGCCGCCCTTCTGCCACGTCTCGTCGTGCGACTGGACGATCCCGCCCCCGAAGCCCGCTTCCGGGCGGCCGAGCTGCTGGCCTGCCTCGGCCCGGCGGCCGCCGTCCACGCCGACGAGGTCGCCACACTCCTCTCCGACACCGCCGCCCGCACCACACGTAAACGGGAGACCGTCGGCGAGGCCGCCCTGTGGGCCCTGGCCCGGATGAACGATCCGCGCTGCCTGCCGGGCCTGATCGAACTGATCGCCGGCACACACTCCGGCTTCGCCTCGACCTCCGCCCGCTATCCCGCCACCGGCCCGCACCATGTCGTCCTCCCCGCACTCCATGAGGTGCTGGGTTACCTCCCGGACCACGCCGAACCGCTCCTTCCGTCGATCTGCGGCCAACTCGAAACCACCACGGATGACCACCTGCTCACCCGGCTCTGCGAGGTAATCGCGGACTGGGGGCCCGTGGCAAAGGCAGCGGTTCCACAGCTGCTCGGCCTGTTGGAGGACGACCGGACCTGGATGGCGGCGGCGAAGGCCCTGGCAGGGATCGGCTTGGCGGGAAACGGAGCACGGGACCTGCTCCTGTCCCGATCGCGTGCCGCCGGACCGCACACGGAACTCGCGGCTTGGGCGTACTGGAGAGTCGGCGGCGAACCTGGGCCGGCCCTGGACGTACTCGGCCGCAGCGTCGAGGCACAGAGATTCCACCACGCTGCCCTGCGCAAGCTCGCCGGCCTCGGACCGCATGCCGCCCCCTGCGCGGACCGGCTCAGGGCGCTGACAGCCGACACCGCCCCCTGGACCCGCGTCGAGGCAGCACACGCCCTGTGGGCTGCGACCGGCGACGCCGAGACCGCTGTCCCGGTGCTGACGACGGCCGTTCTGGATCTGACCAAGAGCACCTACCTGCCCGTCATGCTCCCCGCACTGGAGCACCTGGCCCGGATCGGGCGGGCGGCCCAGCCCGCCGCACACCTCTTGCGCGACGTACCCGCCCGTGACCAGCGGCTGCGCAGCAACGGCGGCTGGCGAGGCTTCGTCCAGGACGAGAACATCCGCACCGCCGTCAGAAAGCTGCTCAGCGCCTCCGGCCTATCCGCGTGAGGTACGGATGCGGGCCCTGGCCGGACTGTGCGGGAGCGGACTCCTCCGCGATGGCAGGCACCAGTTGTTCAGGCGGATCACGTTGGCGCTGCGCGGGTCCGCCTTCGTCGACGCCGCGAGGGGCTGTTGGATGACCTGCTCCGCTGTCGGTCGGTCGTACCCCAGGAGCCGCTCAGCGGTCGCCAGGACGGCAGCACATGCAGGGCTGTCAGCTGGTGGATGGTTCCCGTGGAGAGTCGTGCCCTTCGGCCTCGTACCGACGCGTTCCGTGCCACCTCGGTGAGCCGTCGATATCGCCTCGCATGGAGCTTCGCCTCCTGTCCGCGCGGGGTCGCGCTGATCCAGTGGCCGCCGGCGCGGTCGGTCTTCGTCGCGGTCCGGTTGGTGAGACGCACGATGACCCTGCTGGTCCGCCCGGCCCGGGGCGGGCCGGGCGGAGCGGCCGGTGCCGGGTTGTCAGCGCACGTCGACGTAGTCGCCCGTGGCGTTGACCGCCGACGTGGTGGAGGTGCCCGCGAAGGACCATCGCCAGTAGCCGTCAGCCGAGGCCTTCACCGTCGTCGACAGGCTGCCCGTCGAGTTGGTTCTGACCGTCTTGACGGTCTTGTAGGTGCTGGCGCCCGCCTTGCGGAACTGCAGCTTCACGGGCTGGCCGGTGTAGCCCGCGTAGATGCGCTTGTCCCAGTTGGCGCGGGTCAGCTTGCCCGTGACCTTGAGCGGCTTGCCCTTTTTCACCGGCTCGGGCCCGGCGTCGGCGCTGAGCTTGCCACGGCGCAGGACCGGGTGGGTGATGTTGCCCTCATTGGTGTAGATCTCGCCGTCCTTGGACTGGAGCACGAAGATCACCTTCCACGGACCCGCGAGGGCGTTGCGGGGCACGCCCCAGCCCGACTCGAGCTTGTGGGTGAGCTTGCAGGTGGAGGTGGTGGCGCTACTCGCGGTGCACTTCGGAGTTCCTTGGTACGACCAGTAGTTGGCCCCGACCTCGCGCTGAATCTTGAAGTACGGGAGCTTGCCGCTGATCCCCGAGTCGTCCGAAGCCGTCACCGAGATGGTGAACGACTCGTTCTGGGCGGTGCCAAGGACGATGGGCTTGCCGCCGTTCACGGACACCTTCCGGATCACCACACCGGTCTCCGCGGCGTACGCGGCCGGAGCGGTGACAGCGGAGGCGGAAAGGACCAGGGCGCCGGTGAGTACGGCGCCTATGGATGTTGCGCGCAATGAAATCCCCAATATGTCGAGCCGGCCCCGGCCGTGTGAATCCCCCCGGCCGCAGGCTGGGCAGGTGGCGTGAGGATACGTCACCTGTGCGGGTCGGCCTCAGCGGTGTACGGGCCGCGCAGGCCCCACGCCTCGTGCAGCCAATTCCGGCTGTAAGAGGTTGTTGGTGTATTCGTCCACCGGGTCGCTGTAACCGTCCTCGACTTTGCCCCCGAGCCTGAAGGACACCACGACCGGCATCACGATCGCCCCCGGATGCTGCTTCGGCCTGGAGAACTGGCGCGACTGGCTCGTCCTCATGAATGCCGGGGATCCCTGGCTGGGACACGGCACCGTCACACACGTCGAGCGCCTGGGAACCCTGATCCACGTATGGCCTGACACGGATCCGTCGACGCGCACCCCCCTCGCGATTCCGCTCGTCGAGCTGCCCATTCTCCTCCGGGCCGTGCACGAACAACTCAACGGATTCATCACCCTCGCGGACAGTGGGCCCACCACCACGCGCCCGCGCCGGCTCCCGCGCTCATCACCAAGCTCAGCGAAGATCTGAACAGGCGCCTCGCTGGACGAAGAGCTGAGACGCTCCACAGTCGGTCCGCAGCACGAAAGCAAGATCCATCCTTCACCGACATAGGGCTTGCTGAAGAGGGTGAAGGTCTGTCCGCTGCGGACGCGAAAAGCCAAGCAAAAAGGCAAGAAAAAAGGCAAGAAGAGTACCCAACTCCTTGCCGTGCTCAAGATATAGCGCACCGGGGGGCTTGCCGCAAGGCCCCGGTGATGCCGCAGAATGATCCGCCAAGGCCAGATCCTGCCGAAATGACAGATTCACGAGGCATGTGGCTGTTTATCGGCATAGCCGATGTAGTCGGTGTAGTCGGTGTAGCCGATGTAGTCGGTGTAGCCGATGTAGTCGGTGTAGCCGATGTAGTCGGTGTAGCCGATGTAGTCGGTGTAGCCGATGTAGTCGGTGCTCGGGACTCGAACCGCCGTGGATTCGCGGTGCGGTTGCGGGGACTCGGCGGGGGCCCGCGTGTGTGCCACCGGACTGCGCGGAGCAGCCGGTCGCCATCCAATCTCCTTGAATGGGCGTTCTGATGATTGACGTGATCGTGGTCGGCGGCGGACCGACCGGCTTGATGCTGGCGGGCGAGTTGCGGCTGGCCGGAGTGCAGGTGGTCGTGCTGGAGAAGTTGGCCGAGCCGACCGAGCAGTCCCGCGGGCGCGGCCTGCACGCGCGCAGCGTCGAGGTGATGGATCAGCGCGGCCTGCTGGACCGGTTCCTCGCGGTCAGTGAGAAGTTCCAGGTGGGTGGTTTGTTCGGCGGCATCCTCAAGCCGTGGCCGGATCGGTTGGACACCGCGCACCCGTACGGCCTGACCACGCTGCAGCCCGTCACCGAGAGGCTGCTCAGCGAACGCGCCCTCGAACTCGGTGCCGAGATCCGGCGCGGCCGCGAAGTGGTCGGGCTGAGCCAGGACGAGGACGGGGTGACCGTCGAGCTGGCGGACGGCACGCACCTGCGCTCGCGCTACCTCGTCGGGTGCGACGGCGCCCGCAGTGCGGTGCGCAAGCGGCTCGGCGTCGGTTTCCCCGGCGAGCCCGCCACGGTCGAGACGCTTCTGGGTGACATGGAGGTGACCGAGGATCCGGCGACGGTCGCCGCCATCGTCGCGGAGGTCCGCAAGACCCACCTGCGGTTCGGCGTCATCCCCAACGGGGACGGGAACGAGGGGGTGTACCGGATCATCGTGCCCGCCGACAAAGTGGCCGAGGACCGTACGACCGCGCCGACCCTCGATGAGTTCAAGCAGCAGCTGCGGGCCTTCGCGGGCACGGACTTCGGGGCGCACTCGCCGCGCTGGCTGTCCCGGTTCGGCGACGCCACCCGGCAGGCCGAGCGCTACCGGGTCGGCCGGGTGCTGCTGGCCGGGGACGCGGCGCACATCCACCCGCCGACCGGCGGGCAGGGGCTCAACCTCGGCGTGCAGGACGCGTTCAACCTCGGCTGGAAGCTGGCCGCGGCGGTCAACGGCTGGGCACCGGAGGGGCTGCTGGACAGCTACCACGCCGAACGGCACCCGGTGGGCGCCCGCGTGCTGGACAACACCCGCGCGCAGATCACGCTGCTGGGGACCGATCCGGGTGCGACCGCGCTGCGGGAGCTGTTCTCGAAGCTGATGGACTTCGAGGAGGTGAACCGGTACGTGACCGGGATCATCACCGCCGTCGGGGTCCGCTACGACTTCGGCGAGGGCCACGAACTGCTCGGTCGGCGGCTGCGGGACGTGAAGCTGAAGCAGGGTCGCCTCTACGAGCTGATGCACGGCGGCCGCGGACTGCTGCTCGATCAGACCGGCCGGCTTACGGTGGCGGGTTGGGCGGACCGAGTCGACCACGTCGTCGACGTCAGCGAGGAACTGAACGCCCCGGCGGTGCTGCTGCGGCCGGACGGCCACGTGGCGTGGGTCGGTGAGGATCAGCGGGATCTGCTCGGCCAGCTGCCCAAGTGGTTCGGCGCTGCTGCCAGCTGAGACCGCGACACGTCCGACCGCGACGCTCCGGGGGCGGGGCAAGCCGTACCCACGTGATTCGACTGTTCAGCGTGGGGGCGGCCATGGGAACCCCCTGGCCGCCTCCGCCGACGGACACCGTTGTCGGAGCCGATCACTAGGCTCCTGTCCATGGCCAACGATCTTGGATACACCTGCTCGTGCTGCGGCGAGCGTCATGGGGAGCTGCCGATGGGCTACTCGACCACGGCCCCCTACGTCTGGGACCAGAGTTTCGCCGATGCCCCCGATTGCCTGCTCTCGTCGGATCAGTGCGTCATCAAAGGGCAGCACTACTTCGTCAAGGGTCTGATCGAGATACCGGTCATCGGCAGCGACGACGTGTTCTCCTGGGGGGTCTGGGTCTCCCTCAGCCGCGAAAGCTTCGCCCGCGCGGCGGACTTGTGGGATACGCCCGGCCGCGAGTCCGAGAAGCCGTACTTCGGCTGGCTGACCACCGAGTTGCCCGTCTACTCCCCCAGCAGCGTCAACCTGAGGACCCACCTCCACACGAGGCCCGTCGGTGAGCGCCCCTTCATCGAACTCGAACCCACCGACCATCCCCTGGCCGTCGAGCAGCGGACCGGCATCACCCTGGAGCGCGTACGTGGGATCGCCGAGACCGTACTGCACCCCGGCAGCGAGGACTCCTGATCAGGACGGGCAAGGCGGGGACCCATGAAACAGCTCTCGGGGATGAGTGAACGCGCGCTCTGTCGCTCGGCGTGTACCGGCTGCCCCCCGACCGTGTCGCCGACAGGGTGAACCGGACCGGGCACCGTCGCCGCTCGGCTGATCCGCGCACCCGACGAACGCGAGAAGCCCGGCCAGGGCCAACAGGTCTCCCTGTCGGCCCGTACACCGGAGCCTCACCTTCATGACCGCGAAGCACGCGCGGCGGCCGGAGTCAGAAGACGTCCGGGCACCACGGGCTCCTCGCGGTACGGAAGAGGAGCTCCGCCACCGTCGCCGCTCCCGGCTTCTCCTCGGTCAGGGTGCCCAGCGCCGCGAGCCGTACCGCCGACGCGTCGCCCAGGTACAGCGCGCCCAACTCCCGTACGTCCAGGCTGATGTCGGGAGACTCCGTCGTCGGGGAGCAGGCGGCCCCCTCCTCGGACGCGTCCAGCCGGAAACGGCCGCCCGCCAGTCCCGCCGTGTCGGTGATCTCCAGGACCAGCGTCGCCGGGACCGCGTACGTACGGGCCTCCAGGGCGCGTATGACGTCGAGGATCCGTACCCACAGGAAGTCGGCCCGCGTCACGATCCGCGCCGCGCGCGGGTCGGGGAGGAAGTGGGGCATCAGGTCGTCCTGGGGGCGGTGCCCCGTCCGGACCGTCGTCACCCAGTCGACGGAGCAGAGGAAGTGCCACAGGGCGCGCTCGGCGGCGGGGGTCACGGCGATCAGCCGTTTCACCTTCGCCGTGTTCTGCGGCTGCTTACGCTCGCCCCACGTGTCGTCGGCGGTGTAGCCGACGAGGCCCTCGATCTCACCCGCCGCTGAGCGGTGGACCGCGTAGAAGGGCTCGGTCCAGGGGAAGCCGTTCGGCTCCTCGCCTGTGTCCAGCCGCCACCAGCGCGCGTCGCGG
Organism: Streptomyces sp. NPDC051569; assembly: GCF_044454085.1. Taxonomy (NCBI): domain Bacteria; kingdom Bacillati; phylum Actinomycetota; class Actinomycetes; order Kitasatosporales; family Streptomycetaceae; genus Streptomyces; species Streptomyces sp. NPDC051569. The sequence goes on along the minus strand of NZ_JBITDJ010000008.1, from coordinate 11,359 downwards.
TTGATGGCGCCGTGCTGCCGCGCGCGGAACCGGTCGTGCAGCTCCGGGCCGATCTTCCGTACGTCCTCGCCGTCGACCAGATCGATCCGGCCGCCGTCCGCCGGGGCCGCCCAGCGCGGGTCGAGGCCCGCACGCGGTACGTCGATCTCCCACTCGGTGAACCCGGCGGCGGGGCCGAACCCGTACCGCCCGTAGATCGGGTACTCGGCGGCGATCAGTGTGGCGACGGCGTCGCCGCGTTCCTTCGCCGCCGCCAGATCGGAGTTCATGATCCGCGTGAGCAGGCCGCGCCGGCGGTGGGTGGGCGAGACGGACACATTGCTGATCGCGTCCGCCGTGAGCACCGCGCCGCCGGCGACCGTCAGCTCCTGCGCGAAGGACCGGAAGGTCGCGACGCACCGGCCGTTGTCGAACGCGCCCCACAGGCGGTCCGGATCGGCGTCCTTGAGCCGGCCGCGCATCACCTCCTCCGAGATGACGGGGGGCCGCAGGAATCCGGTGTGCAGGGCGCGCGTCCAGTCGGCGTGCTCGGACGGGTCGACGGTACGGACGTCAAGGCTCATGGCGAGCACGCTAGGTGGCGGACGGGACCGATCGCATCCCGTTTTCCGGCCCACCGCCGCCCCGCCGCTCACCGCCGCCCACCGCCGCCCACCGTCCCGCCGCCGTCCCGCCGCCCGCCCGCCGCCGTCCACCAGCACCCCGTCACCAGAGCCACCCTGACGGCCAGTCACTCCGAGGCCAGGTCACGCCAAGGACAGGTCGCGCCAAGGACAGGTCACGCCAAGGACAAGTCACGCCGAGGGCAGGTCGCGAGCCGCTCAGAACGCCGCCCGCACCCCGCCCACTTCCGCCGCCCCGCCCAGCAGCGGCGCCCGTCCGATGCGTCCCAGCACCTCCGCCTCGACGCCCAGCAGATCCAGCGCCCGCGCCAGCACCGGGCCCAGCGCCCGGAACGAACCGTCGTCGATCTTGAGGGCCAGCGCGCGGCCGTCTGCCAGCGCCACCGCCTGCACGGCCTCCGCGCCCATCTTGGAGAGCGTGCCGGGCACGTCCCGCATCAGCCAGGTGTCGGATCGGCGCGTGCCCGCCACGTACTCGGGGTGGGCACGCATCGCGTCCGCCACCCGCCGCTCGGCCGTACCCGGCTCGGCGAGCACGAAGTGCCGGAAGGCGCGCGCGAGGCCGGTGAGGCTGATCGCCATCAGCGGGGCGCCGCAGCCGTCCGTCCCGACCGCCGTGACCCGCTCCCCGGCCGCCTCCTCCACCACCGTGTGGATGAGCTGCTGCAGCGGGTGGGCGGGGTCGAGATAGGTGTCCGTGGGCCAGCCGTTCAGGGCGCAGACCGCCAGCATGGCCGTGTGCTTGCCCGAGCAGTTCATGACGATCCGTTCGCGCACCCCGCCACCGGCGAGATACGCCTCGGCCTCGACCTGGTCCAGCGGGAGGTCCGGCGGGGTCTGCAGGTCGTCGGCCGTCAGTCCGTGCTCGGTGAGCATCCGCCGTACGAGGTCGAGGTGGAAGCCCTCGCCCGAGTGGCTCGCGGCGGCCAGTGCCAGCCGTTCGCCCGACAGGTCGAGTCCGGCCCGCAGGATGGCCGCCGCCTGCATCGGCTTGTTGCTGGAGCGGGGAAAGACCGGGGCATCGGGGTCGCCCAGCTCCAGTTCGACCGTGCCGTCCGCCGCGAGCAGCACCAGCGACCCGCGATGGTGGCCCTCCACGAATCCGGACCGTACGACTTCGGCGAGAACGGGGGACAGGACGCTGCCGCTGGACGTCATCATCAGCCTTTACGTGATTTTGTGCTCACGTGAGCAGAGCTACGTGAGCAGATCATCTACTTGCGCTTCTCCTTCACGGTACCTGCGGGCGATCTCCGCGCTGCAATCGTCAGCGGTACGTTGCAGCTGGTGGCGGCGGCGCGAGAGCTGCTGCTCATTGCCGACCAGCCGCCCCATCGCCTGGTGCAGCTCGTCGTCCGTCCGCGCCTGAAGGTCCGACAGCTCCACCTCGGCGAGCGTCTCGGCGGCGAGCCGGCGGTACTCGGCGCTGCGGGGCGTCGAGAGCGTGACGTGGCGGGCGGAGGAGCGGTGCCGCGAGGGGGTGTCGGCGAGGATCTCGGAGAGCCGGTCGACCACCGGCGTCTCGGGCGCGGTACGGCGGGCCAGTTCGGCCCGCAGGATGTCGATACGCCCCTGGAGCAGTCGGCGCAGATAGCTCAGGTCGGCCTCGTCGCGCTGGGAGTCGCGGCGCAGGGCGCGCAGTTCGGGGAGCAGCAGCACACCGAAGTCGTACGGTCGGGGGGCGGGCAGGGCGCCCTCGCCACCGGTCCGCTGCACGGGCGGCCGGGACCCGGTGGCGCCGGACCCGGAAGTGGCGCCGCTACCGGGACAGGGGCCGGGCCCCGCGGCTCCGGTGGTGCCGGTACCGCTGGTGGTACGGGTCGCCGGTACGGGACCGTGCGACTGCCCGGCGCCAGATGTACTGCTCATCGCGCGTACTTCCCCTCACTCCGCTGGGGAGATCCCCTCGCTCACCCGGCAGGGGAGACCCCCGGCCCTCGGGAGGACCTTGCCCCCGCCCCTCGACCGGTGCGCGAACGCACCGCCTCCGTGCATCGTGCCACTCCCGCCCCCGCCCATGCGGGCACTCTGCACCCGTTCGGCCCCGGATAGGTTGGTCCTTATGCGTGCAGTGGTGCAGAGAGTCGACGGCGCGAGCGTCGTCGTCCATACGGAGTCCGGGACGGAAACCGTCGGCGAGATCGTCGGCGAAGGGCTGTGTGTGCTGGTGGGGGTCACCCACGAGGACACGAAGGAGCAGGCGGAACGGCTCGCCCGCAAGCTCTGGTCGATACGGATGCTGGAGGGCGAGAAGTCCTGTTCGGAGGTGAACGCCCCGCTCCTGGTGATTTCGCAGTTCACTCTCTACGGGGACGCCCGCAAGGGCCGGCGCCCCACCTGGAACGCCGCGGCGCCGGGCCCGGTGGCCGAGCCGCTGGTCGATGAGGTGGTGGCCCAGCTGCGGGCGCTGGGCGCGCATGTGGAAACGGGCCGGTTCGGAGCGGACATGCGCGTCTCGCTCACGAATCACGGCCCGTTCACGGTGCTGCTGGACATGTGAGGCCCTGCCTCACTTGTCGGCCTCGACTCAGGCCTCGACGACCACTTCCTGCGCCGCCGCCGTGTCCCCCGCCATCAGCTCGGCGTCCAGCGGCACGTTGCGCTTGACCAGGGCCAGCGCGATCGGCCCCAGCTCGTGGTGTCGGCCCGAGGTGGTGATGAAGCCCAGCTGGCGCCCCTCGGGCCCGTCCGCCGCGAGGCGGACCGGCGTGCCGGGGCCCGGCAGGTGGACATCGCTGCCGTCCAGGTGCAGGAAGACCAGCCGGCGCGGCGGCTTCCCCAGGTTGTGGACGCGTGCCACGGTCTCCTGCCCCCGGTAGCAGCCCTTCTGGAGGTGCACGGCGCTGCCGATCCAGCCCAGCTCGTGCGGGATGGTCCGGTGGTCGGTCTCGAAGCCGAGGCGCGGCCGGTGCCCCTCGATACGCAGCGCCTCGTAGGCCAGGATCCCGGCCAGCGGCCCGTGCGCGGTGGCGTACGGCTCCAGGTCGGCGCGCGGCAGGAAGGCGTCCCGGCCGTACGGGGTCTCCCGTACGACGGTGCCCTCCGGCACCTCCGCGATGGAACCGGCCGGGAGGTGCACGACCGCGAAGTCGCCCGTACGGTCGGCGACCTCGACCCGGTAGAAGAACTTCATCGACTCCAGGTAGGCGATCAGCGCCTCCTGGGTGCCCGGTTCCACGTGCGCCCAGACCGTCTCGCCGTCGTCCACGAGATACAGCGCGTGTTCGATGTGACCGTTCGCGGAGAGGATCAGCGCCTCGGTGGCCTGCCCGGCCGGCAGGGCGCTCACATGCTGGGTGAGCAGCAGGTGCAGCCAGGCCAGCCGGTCGTCACCGGTGACGGTGACGACGCCGCGGTGCGAGAGGTCGACGAGACCGGCGCCTTCGGCGAGGGCGCTCTGTTCCCGGAAAAGATCGCCGTAGTGGGCGGCGACACCTTCGTCCCGCCCTTCGGCGGCGACGGCTCCGGGCAGGGACAGCAGGGGGCTCTTCATGTCCGCAAGCCTACGACTCGCCGTTCGAGGCGCGTGATGCCTGGGCACCCTGCGCCGCCCGGACGGAGCAGTCGCGGCAGCGGCCGAAGATCGCGAAGTGCTTGAGGTCCGTCTCGAAGCCGAAGGTCTCGCGCAGCTTGTCCGTGAACTCCGCCGCTACCTCCGTGTCGGCCTCGATGACGTTCGTGCAGTCCCGGCAGACCAGATGGATGTGGTCATGCCGGTCGGCCAGGTGGTAGGTGGGAGCGCCGTGCCCGAGGTGCGCGTGGGAGACCAGGTCCAGCTCCTCCAGCAGCTCCAGGGTTCGGTAGACGGTGGAGATGTTCACGCCGGAGGCGGTCCTGCGCACCTCGCCGAGGATCTCGTCCGGGGTCGCGTGTTCGAGGGTGTCGACGGCTTCGAGGACAAGCTGCCGCTGAGGGGTCAGCCGGTAACCGCGCTGCCGCAGATCGCTCTTCCAGTCGGTGCTCACCACGCCCCCAGTGTAGGCAGGCGCGGTGGCCCTCGGAACTGATCAGTCAGGGACCGTTTTCCCGCCGGGACCACTTCGGGAATCCTCCGCGACTCCTCGGCGGCCCCGCCGGGGCTTCTCCGGGCCTCCTCCAGGACTACTTGAAGAAGGCGATGCCGTCGTCCGGCAGGTCACCGAGGTCCTTGGCCCATTCCGCGACCTGCTCCGGGGAGACGACCTTCTTCAGGTGCGCCGACATGTACGGGCGCAGCGTCACCTCGGGGGTGGACTTCTCGCCCACCCACATCAGGTCGCTCTTCACATAGCCGTAGAGCCGCTTGCCACCGCTGTAGGGGCCGGAGGCCGCCGTACGCGCCACCGCGTCCGTCACCAGGTCGATCTGCGGCTTCTGGTCGGCCAGATCGCCGTACCAGATCTCCACGACGCCCTGGTCGCGGACCATCACGACCTCGACCTTGCGGTCCTTGTCGATCCGCCAGAAGCCGGACTCGGACTCGATCGGCCTGATCTTCCGGCCCTCGGCGTCGAGCGCCCAGGTGTGCGAGACGTACTCCAGGAAGTCCCGGCCGTCGTGGCTGAAGGTGACTTCCTGGCCGAAGTTGGCCTTCTCCTCGCCGGGGAAGTCGAAGACGCCCGCGCCCTCCCAGTGGCCGAGGAGAAAGACGAGCGGAACAAGGTCCGGGTGCAGGTCGGACGGGATCTCGATCATGAGCAGCTCAGACGATCTGTAGAGGTGGGGGCGGTGGCGGGGCGTACGGGTGAACCGTACGGCCAGAGCGCTAGGGGGTGCTGCGAAAGTAGCGCCGTCCGCCCGAAGGGCGGGGCTCACGGCGTCTGGTGCGTGCCATCGCAAGGCGGAGGATCGTCCTCGTACTGGACGTACTCGGACGACTCCGACAACGCGGCGAGTGTGCGTGCCAGGCGTCGCGAGCCAGGCGGAACTTTCGCAACAGGCCCTAGCGCTGGCCCTGGTACAGCTTCTTCACCGCCAGGCCGGTAAAGGCGAGCACGCCGACACAGACGAGGATGAGCAGGGAAGTGAAGAAAGCCTCAAGCACGGGGTGCTCCTCGGATGCGCGGTATGGGCGGTAAGGGCCGGGCCCCAGCCTAATGGGTGGGAGCCCGGCCCTCTCGGCGAGGTGCGGGGAGGTGCCGTGCGGATGCCGCGCGGCACCTGCCTCAGCCCAGCAGCTGGTTCTGGAGGATCAGCGTCTGGTCGAAGGGGACGCGGGGAGCGCCGCCCTTCTTCTCGTGGACGATCAGTGCCAGGGTGTCCCCGGCCAGTACGTACGCCCCCCGGACCTGCGTCGCGCCGTACGGCTTCGGCTCGACGAACGGATACGCGCTGGTGAAGGTCACGGCGGTGGTCTCGGCGTAGTCCTCGTCCAGCTCGGTCACCGGCGCGGCGGCCAGCGGCACGCCGGCGTCGGTCACGGGCGCGATCTGACTGTCCTTGTAGCCCTCCGCGAACGCGACCGACGGGAAGCGCAGCAGGTAGATCCGTGACGTGGTGCCGTCCGGCATCCTCCAGCCACGTGCCGCGATGTGCCGTACGGCGTGATCGCGCAACGCCAGCCGCAGGTCATCGCGGTGCTCCTCCGTGTACTCGGAGAGGTACTGGTCGGTGCTCACCCAGCCGCCGGCCAGTCTCTTGTCGGCGGTCGCGCCCCGGGGGGCGGGCAGCAGCAGTGCGCGCAGATCGGCGTGGTGGACCTGCGCCGTGTTGGCCTCGGTGAAGGGACGCGGGGCGCCGGCCGGCAGCGCGGGCAGCGAGAGCCGCGGGTACTCCCAGCGGCCGTCGCTCAGCGTCGAGAGACCGGGGACATCTCCGCGCTCCTGGTCGCTGACGCCGAACGCGGCGCCGGCACCGAGGCCACCGCAGACCACCGCGGCGACGGCCCAGCGCGCGACGGCACGCAGCACCCTGCGGCGGGGCCGGGGCGGCCGCGGGCCGGTGACCGGGACTGCGCCGGTGACCGGGACTGCCCAGACCGGGTCGACGGCGTACGCGGCCGGCACGGCGGGCGGCTCGGTCGGGCGCGGCGGCACCGGGGAGGAGCCTGCGATCGCGGACTCGGGCGCGGACAGGGTCTCCGGCAAGGGTGCGGGTCCGGGCTCCGGTACGGGTCCGGGGTCCGGTACGGATACGGGCTCCGGCGCGGGCCCGGTCTCGGGCAACGGCTCTGCCGCCGGCGCCGGGGTGTTCTGCTCGCTCATACGTACTTCCCCGGGGATGCGATGTGGTCGAGCTGGTCGCCCAGCAGCTCAGCGACGGCGGACGCGTCGACCGGATCGGTGCCGACAGCGTTGACCTGGACGGACAGGTCGCCGTCGTATGCCACGCAGACCATCTCGGCCAGACCGCTCTTGTCGCTTTTGTCCTTCTTCGACAGGAAGCACGTGGCGTGCTTGTGGCCCTTCACGGCGGGCCCCTTGCGGACACCGGGCAGGGACGAAGCCGCCCTGTAGAAGTCGATGACGGCCTTGCGGTCCTTGATCTGCGTGAGGTGCGTCTCGATGACCAGGTCATTGGTCGTGGAAACGTACGAGCGCACGGCGACGCCCGTGATGCCGAGCTTGTCGATCTGCTTCTCCATCGCCCGGCGCTCGCCGCCGGAGAGGCCCTGCCCGAGCGCCTTGATCAGCGAGGACGCTTCCCGCCCGGAGAGTTCACCGTCGTTGCCGTACTCACCGATGTCGGGCCCGAGCCGGTAGCTGGAGGGCACCGGCAGCAGCTTCCGGCTCAGCGGCGTGTCGGTCCGGCCCCTGCCGCTCTCCGCGGCCGGATCCGGCACCGCCTGGGCGGAGTCGGGCTTCTGCCACACCTGGGTGGGCGCGGTCCGGTCGGCGCGGTCGACGGTGACCTTGATGAACCCGGCCCCGCCACCGACCGCGCCGAGGACGAGCACGACCGGCAGTACGGTCCCGACTAGACACCGGGTGAGAGATCGGGGGGCGCGCCCCGGTGCGGAGGGCAGATCCTCCACCGCTGCCTCGGCGGGCATCTGCGGTCGTTCGGCCGCGTCCGGCGCGGGCACCTCGGCGGCCGGCGCGGGTGCCTCGGCGGCCGGCGCGGGTGCCTCGGCGGCCGGCGCGGGTGCCTCGGCGGGCATCTGCGGTCGTTCGGCCGCGTCCGGCGCGGCTTCCGGCGCGGGCTCCTGTGTGGCGGGGGTGGTCCGGTCCTCGTTCACAGGCGCTCCAGCTGCCGCTCGGCCAGCGTCCGGATGTCCTTCTTGCTGATCGGTTTGATGTCGAAAACGTGGATGTCGAACATGATGTCCCCCCGCTGAGCCACCGCGCGTGCGTGGTAGACGGGCTCGTAGCCAGGCTTCCGGTCCGCCTTGTAGAGGTAGTAGCGGCCGTTGCCGCTGCCCTTGATCGGGTCGCCGTCGTTGCCCGCGCCCTCCTTGGCGTCGGGCATGTAGGACATCTGGCCCTCCGCGTAGTCCTGGGCCGCCAGCAGGGTGCCGGCCCGGAACTGGACGAGCTCGACGTTGACCTCGCGGAACGCGCCCTGGTCCCAGGAGACGCGCGCGATCCGGCGCACGTCCTCCTCCAGCAGATACGCCAACTGGTAGTCGGGTTCCTCGAAATCGTGCGCGTACGTGTACACGGTCACGATGCCGTTCTCCCTCGACGGCACCTTCGGATCACGCGCCCCGGAGGGTTTGCCGATCAGCAGATCACGCAGGTCACCGGAGGTCCTGACCTGGTGGTCCTCCTTGGCGGACAACGGATCCGCGGCCTTCCCCTCGGACAGGGGCTTGGCCGGATACATCAGGTCCGGCTGGGACAGCGGCGGTAGCGCGGTCGGCGGCCGGTGGGCCTGGATGCCGTATCCGGTCGCCGTCCCGCCGACGATGCCGACAAGGGCGGCCGCCGCGATGAGCAGGGCCGTACGGCCACGACGGCGCGGCGGCACGGCCGGAGACGGCTGAGCGGCCTCCGGGACGGCAGCGTCCGGCCCCTGAGCGGACTCGACGGTCACGGGCTCGACGGTCACGGGCTCGACGGTCACGGGCTCGACGGTCACGGGCTCGACAGCCTCCGGCTCACCGGGCACGCGCGCGGCAGGCACGCGCTCGGCGGCCGCCGCGTCGGTGCCCGCCGGCTCGGAAGTCGGCGAAGATTCCAATGGTTTCCCCCACAAGCACTGAAGCGCGGATTCACTACCCGCGCGCCAGTGCTGACCAGCGGGGAGAGACAGGGGTTGTACCTCGGCGGATTACAGTTCCGCATATGAACCCGGCCAAGAAGCTCGTGATCAAGGTGACCGCTGGGGCCGACGCCCCCGAGCGTTGCTCCCAGGCCTTCACGGTGGCGGCGGTCGCCGTCGCCAGCGGTGTGGAGGTGTCGCTGTGGCTGACGGGCGAGTCCGCGTGGTTCGCGCTGCCGGGCCGGGCGGCGGAGTTCGAACTCCCGCACTCCGCGCCGCTGCCGGACCTCATCGAGTCGGTCCAGGCCGGTGGCCGGATCACGCTGTGCACGCAGTGCGCGGCCCGGCGCGGCATCGCGGAGAAGGACGTCCTCGACGGGGTACGTATCGCCGGTGCGCAGGTCTTCGTCAGCGAGATCATGGCGGACGGCGTCCAGGCACTCGTGTACTGAGCCGCCTCCTCCGGATCACCGTGCGGGCCCGGTGAGGTGCCCGCACCGGGCGGCCGGGTAAACGGTGGCGAACGCTGATCACGCGCCGACGCGACGGACTCGACGGACTCGTTCACCGGGCTGCACACCGACGGGACGGTGCGATCCCGCACCAGGGATTCATCCGCGCGATCCGTGAACACTTCCTCGCGAACGAGCCGGACGCACCGGACGCACCGGACGCACCGGACGCACCGGACGCACCGGACGCACCGGACAGCCTCTTCTCCCGCCACATCCGATCGGCGGAGACTCCCCCACGGGCCGGCCGCAGCCGGACCGGACCAGCGATCGGACGATCCGGGGCCTGTCCCACGCCGGGACGGGCCCCGGCGTCTTTTCCGGCGGCGACCCCGCTCGGGCGGGAGCGGACAGCGCGCCGCGTACCGGACACGCGGCGGTGACCGCGTCCGAATACCGCCGACCACGCGGCCAAACCCTTCTCCCGGCACGATCATCGCATCGAGCTAATGGCATCGGCTTCTCTGGACCAACCGGGCGCACCGGCCGTTACTGTTCCCTGGGTCTGGACGGGTTCCCGGATATTTGCCCCTCTTTTTCCCCTTCCCGATGCCGCGCACGCACGTCGGCCACCGCCTTTACGAAGGAGAGCGCGCCCGATGACTGTTGACACCAGCCCGGAAGCACAGCGGGAGTCGCCCCGGCAGTCCAGCCTGAGCACGGCGGCCGCCCGCAATCTCGCCACCACGGCCAAGTCCGCCCCGCAGATGCAGGGGATCAGCTCCCGGTGGCTGCTGCGGATGCTCCCCTGGGTGGAGACCAAGGGCGGCAGCTACCGGGTGAACCGCCGGCTGAGCTACACGGTCGGCGACGGGCGCGTGGAGTTCGTCCAGGACGGTGCCCATGTCCGGGTGATCCCCCGTGAGCTCGGCGAACTGGCTCTGCTGCAGGGCTTCGAGGACGTGGAGGTGCTGACCGCGATCGCCGACCGGTGCGTCCAGCGCGACTTCGGGGCGGGCGAGACGCTGGTCGTGCGCGGTGCGCCCGCCGACCGGATTCATCTGATCGCGCACGGCCGGGTCAGCCAGACCTCCGTGGGCAAGTACGGCGACGAAGTCGCCGTCGCCGTCCTCGCCGACGGCGACCGGTTCGGTGAGGACGCCCTGCTGGACGCGGATGCCCGGTGGGACAGCACCGCCACCGCCGAGACCGCCGGCACCCTGCTGACTCTGTCCCGCGCCGACTTCGCCGCCGTGCTGTCCTCGGCGCCGGGCCTGCGGGCCCACGTCGACCGGTTCAGCTCGCTGCCCCTCAAGCGGCAGAACCGTCACGGCGAGGCCGAGATCGCCCTGTCGGCCGGCCACACCGGCGAGCCCGAACTGCCCGGCGCCTTCGTCGACTACGAACAGAAACCGCGCGAGTACGAACTCTCCCTCGCGCAGACCGTTCTGCGGGTCCACACCCGGGTCGCCGACCTCTACAACGGGCCGATGAACCAGACCGAGGAGCAGCTCAGGCTCACCATCGAGGCGCTGCGTGAGCGCCAGGAGTACGAGCTGATCAACAACCGGGAGTTCGGTCTGCTCCACAACGCCGACTTCCGGCAGCGCATCCAGACCCATGCGGGCCGGCCCAGCCCGGACGACCTCGACGAGCTGCTCTGCCGCCGCCGCGGCTCCAAGTTCTTCCTCGCCCACCCCAAGGCGATCGCCGCGATCGGGCGTGAGTTCAACCGGCGCGGCCTCTACCCGACCCACGTCGACCTCGGCGGGCAGCAGGTTCCGGCCTGGCGCGGAGTCCCGATCCTGCCCTGCGGCAAGATCCCCATCACCAAGGAGAAGACCACCTCGATCTTCGTCATGCGTACCGGCGAGGACAACCAGGGTGTCATCGGTCTGCGTCAGACAGGTCTGCCGGACGAGTACGAACCAGGCCTGTCGGTGCGGTTCATGGGCATCGACGAGAAGGCGATCATGTCCTACCTCGTCACCACCTACTACTCCGCCGCCGTCCTTGTGCCGGACGCGCTCGGCGTCCTGGAGAACGTGCAGATCGCCGGCAGGCACGACTAGGGCCTGTGTGAGGTCGTGATCAATATCTGCGTTCCGCTGCCGTGCCGGGACGGATCACGGTAGAACGCCGGTGTGACGCGCCGACAGCTCA